>WRMB01000026.1 GCA_009777345.1 Micrococcales bacterium
CGCACCGGAATGGCCCCTGCGGCAGGTCCCCGGTCGCGGTGACCCGGTGGTTGCCCGCGGTGCGCTCGCCGATCAGTGCGATGCGCACCGCCTCGGGCACCGTCAGCGTGACCGTGCCGGGCTCGCCCGTCTCACCGCCGGGGACCACCAGGGTGACGACGATCGAACCGTCCGGACCCCTGGGCGACGGAGGGGGCTCACATCGACGACCTGCGGTCGGTCAGACCAAACCTGCCGAGCGGTGGGGCAGCGACAGTGTTTCACGTGAAACGTCGGCGGTCCGCCCTGGTCGCCGTGCCGAACCCCCGACCGGTCCTGCGCCGACGGCAGGCGCCCGCCGCGAGCGTGGAGCGCTAGCCCGGATCGTCGTGATGTGCGGTCCGGCCGGTGCGAATGGATCGGCTAGCGTACGACGGCTGGAGGCGCTGGGGTGCGGCTGGACGTGCTGGCCCGAGAGCGATCCGCTGGCCGCCGGTAGCGGTCCTGGGCCCGCTCGACCAAGTCGGCGTCGTGCCACTCCAGGCTGAGCCGCGTGGCGCCAGTTCACGACGGGAGCGATATCGTCACGAACCCGCCGTTCTGGTCACAGCGGTGCAAAGACGGCACGCCCCGCTGTTGCCGCACCGTGCGGGAGGTCCCTGTCTCGCGCCGCGAGGTGGTGCTGGCAAAGACGGTTGCACGGAACGGCTCTGCTGGATGTGGTGCCGCCCGGTACGACGCTCCCAGATCAAGCCGACGCCTCGGCCGGACCCAGGGCGTCGGAGGTTCAGCGTGGTGACACAGCCGACGCGGAGTGCATCGGGGAGGTGCTGGACGAGATACGAGGCCAGACGAGACGTGAGGCAGAGCGATCGTACGGCGGACTCGAGCCGAAGCGCCAGCTGCATGCACACCAGCAAGACGGCAAGCGCGCCCTCGGATCGTCCGGTGCGCACAAGCCAGTCCGGACACCGTCGGTTACGACGACTCGGGCTGGCCGTCTGCCCGCTCCACGCCGACCTCAGCGGCAAAGCGGCGCGTGTAGTGTTCGCGACGTGGACGCCTACCTCGCCAAGATCGAACGGCTCACGGTGGAACATGGCTGGGCGGTCCAGCTCGTCGGTCCCGGCGAGGACGAGGAGGAGTTCGGGTACACGGTTGGCATGTTTCGCCTGGGGCATCCGGAGTTCATCCTTTTCGCGCTGCCGTCCGCGACGGCGCATCTGATCCTCAACGCTCTAGGCGCTCGGGTGCGGAGCGGGGAACAGTTCTCGGCTGGTGCGGTCCTCAGCGGTGTGGTGCACCGGCGCCATGTGTGCCTGATCGACGTGACAGACTCCTGCGAGCACCTGCGTGTCGCCAACGCACTGGCGGACCGCGCGGCACCTGTCCCGGCCCTGCAGGTCGTCATCCAGGACGCCGACGGCCGCTGGCCGTGGGATGCAGGCTGGCCCGCGTCGGTCCCGGCTCCGCTCCTCGGTCCGGTCCCGCCACTGGCACCTGTCTCGCCTGCACCGACGACCGAAGGGCGGCCGCCCGAAGTTTCGCTGTGCGGATTCCTGGCGAGGTTGGCTGTCGCGGACGACTCCGTGCTGTCCTGCGCGCACCACCCGGCGGCTGGGTCGCAGGAGGTGCTTGTCCGCCTGCTCCAAGACGACGACGGGTACCCGGGGGTCGATCTGGAGGCTCTGTGGGCGGAACCGGTTGCGGTCGATCGCTGGCGTATCGTCAGCGTTCCGTACTACGCGTACGGGCTCAGCGTCGGCGATACCGTCACGACGGCGACTGACGAAGTGGGGACCTGGGCTGTCTCGGTCGTCGGGCGGGGCGGCCATTCCACCCTACGAGTCCTGGCCCTGTCGGAGTCCACCAGCACCACCGTTCAGGCGGCCCTGGAAGACGCCGGTGCCGTGTGCGACCAGTCGAGCTCGGCATCGCTCTTCGCCGTGGACATCCCTCCCGACACCTACTTCGCAGCGGTGGACGAGTATCTGGAGTCTGTTGAAGAGGTTGGCGTCGTCGAGTATGAGGACACCTGCGTACAGCACTCCGGCGTAGCCGACTGGCCGCACCCGACCTTGCCCGACGCCTGAGCCCCGATCCACCGATTTCCGCCTACTACCCACCACCAGGCGGGCACGCTGGCTGCGTTGTCGCTGCTATGCGGGCCTCCCCAGCGCTTCTCCACACGCTGGCTGCGCCATCGCGCGGAGCCTCTCGCGCCGTGGGCCCGCCTGCCGTCGCGGCTCCGCCTTGCCATCGCACCCCCTGGTGACACTCGTGACGGCACAAATCGGTGGATCAGGGCTGAGTCCAGCAGCCACGACGGGCCTGAACCTCCCCGTTCGCGTCAAGTTCCGCAATCAGTCCCACGCCTGCGACAAGCCTCACGGGGCGGACGGCGAATCGGATGTTTCACGTGAAACGGACACGGTCTGGATCGGCCTCGCGGCTCTGGATCACACCCGGCCGAGGCGGGCTGGTTGAGACCTCCGAGGCCAGGATCTTCCCGCGGCGGAGCGGCCGGTGGCGCCCGCAGCCCAGACTGCGGCAACCGACCGAGCGTCGATCTCTGACCAGCCCGTCATCAAAGCGTGCGCCTCGCCAGACCTGCCCCAGACAGACGACGGCCCGGACGATCGCGTCCGGGCCGTCGTACCGCGGGGGTCACACCGGTCTGATGACCACCCGGCGGTTCGGTTCCATTCCTTCGGAGTCGCTCGTGAGGCCGCCCGCGGCGACCGCGTCGTGCACGACCTTGCGCTCGAAGGGGTTCATCGCCGACAGGGCCAGCGGCTCTCCGGTATTGCGGACCTTGGCGACTGCCTCGTCGGCGACGGCCACCAGCGCGGCGCGGCGGGCCCGACGGTAGCCGGCGATGTCGAGCATCAGCCGACTGCGTTCTCCAGTCTTGGTCTGCACGGCCAGGCGGGTCAGCTCCTGGAGGGCGTCGAGCACCTCGCCACCCGGGCCGACGAGCGTGCGCAGAGCGCGGGCCGACTCGTCGTCGGCGACGATCGCCACCGACGCCCTGCCGTGGTCGATGTCGATGTCGATGTCACCGTCCAGATCAGCGATATCGAGCAGGTCCTCCAGATAGTCGGCCGCGATATCGCCTTCTTCGACGAGGTTCGGGGTGGGCGTCTCGCCCTGGTGGTCGGTCGTCGTCATGTCATCCTCCGTCTGCGGCACGGTGCTCCGCCTCAGTTCTTCTTCTTCGGCTTCTTCGGCTTGTTGGGTCGTGTGGGACCGGACGGCTGCCTGGTGGTCGTCTTCTCGTCCAGCGCCCCCGAGCCGTCCAGGCCGAGCTCTGGTGCGTCCAGCACCGGCTCGTCTTCGGTCTTGTCCCGCATGGTCTTGTCCGCGGCTGAGTCCGCCGTCCCGTAGGCGGGTTCGGGAGCCGAAACGGTCCGCTCCGGTCGGGGCTTCTGCCCCTGCTTCTTGGAGCGGGCCTTGCTCATCGGCTGCTGCCGCTGGCCGCTGGGCCGGGGCTTCTCCTCGATGGTCGCTTCCGGTACGTCCTGCGGCACACGGCCGCGCTGCTCGGCCTTGCGAGCCCGCCGTGCCTCCAGCGCCGCCTCGGCCTGGGACCCCGGTGCGGGCATCTTGCGGATGGCGTAGAACTGCTGGCCGACCGTCCAGAAGTTGGAGACCGTCCAGTAGATCAGCACGCCGACGGGGAAGTTGACGCCGGTGACCGCGAAGATCAGCGGCATGGCGTACATCATCATCTTCTGCTGCTGGGCGATCGGGCCCTCCAGCGCCGCCGGGGGCATGTTCTTCATCGTCAGCTGTCGCATCATGAAGAACTGAGCGCCCGACATGCACAGGATGAGGATGACCGTGACGATCCGGGTCGTCGTGGTAGCACCGTTCTGGAGGAACCAGGCCGACAGCGGGGCGCCGAACAGGGTGGCACTCTCTGCCTGGCTGGCGAGGTTCGCATCCAGCGGCCCGATATGGTGCTGACCGTTGACCGTACCGCCCTCGGCCAGCTTCCTCAGCGAGTTCAGCACCCGGAAGAGAGCGAAGAACACCGGCGACTGGGCCAGGATCGGCAGGCAGGACGAGAACGGGTTGGTCTTGTGCTTCTTGTACAGCTCCATCTGCTCGCGGGCCATGGCCTCGCGCGACGCCTGGTCCGTCTTGCCCTTGTACTTCTTCTGCAGCTCGCGGATCTCCGGCTGGATCAGCTGCAGGCCGCGAGAAGCCTTGATCTGCCGGAAGAACAGCGGGATGAGGACGATCCGGATGATGATCGTCAGCCCGACGATGGACAGAGTCCAGGCCACCGACGGCCCCAGGCCGATCGTGTCCAGCACCTTGTGCAGGGCCACCATCACCCAGGCGACCACCCACATGATGGGCCACAGCAAAGAATCGAACCAGCTCATCGAGCAGAGCTCCTGATCTCGTAAGACGTCGCCAGGACCGACGACGGAGGTTTGTCAGGCACGTCGTCGACACCGCCGAGCGCCCAGGGGTGGCAGCGGCCGAGCCGCCGGACCGCCAGCCACGACCCGCGGACCGCACCGTGCCGGGTCACGGCCACCACGGCGTAGCGCGAGCACGACGGGTAGAACCGGCAGGTCGGCGGTCGCCACGGGGAGATCGCATGCTGGTAGAACCACAGCAGCCCGAGCAGAGCCCGGCGGGGCAGCGATACAGCGAAGGCCGCTACCCGCCCAGGCTCGCTCATGCTGTCGGCCTCCCGCGGCGCTGGACACTGCGCTGGGCATGGCGCTGGGCACCGCGTAGTGCGCTGTCGAGGTCCGTCGCCAGCCGGGCCGACGACGCACCGGCCGCGGACGGCAGGGCCCGCACCACCAGATCGGCACCGCCCAGCCGGTCCAGCCGGACCGTGACCAGGGCCCGCAGCCGACGTCGTACCCGGTTGCGCACCACCGCGCCACCCACCGACCGCGGCACGACGAACCCCACCCTGCTGCGACCGGCGCCGTCGGCGTCCGCGACCAGATGTACCACCAGCGTCTCCCGACCAGCCCGCGCACCGTCACGCACCGTCACGGCGAAATCCGCCGACCGGCGCATCCGGTGCTCCGAGGGAAGCACCTCGACCGATCAGGCGGTCAGCTCTTTACGACCCTTGCGACGCCGGGCCGCGACGATCGCGCGACCGGCGCGGGTCCGCATCCGCAGACGGAAACCGTGCACCTTGGCACGACGGCGGGTGTTGGGCTGGAACGTACGCTTGGTCACGACTACTCCATCGACGAGGGGCCGCGCACCAGCGCAACCGTGGTCTAGACGCCGTCGTTGCGAACCCGGACACCCAGCAGACCCTCCCGGCCCTGCAGCGTGCGGCGACTCAGCGCGCCGACAACTTTTCGCAAACTCAGGCTGCCCAACGCTACGCGACACGCCGTGGCGGGTCAAATACACCCCGGGCCGTCAGGACGATCCACAGGCCCCTCGACGGTCGGCTGGTCGGTACACGGCCGCGGCGACGCCGGAACCCGGTGGGCCCGCGCGACGGCACCGGTGCCTGGAGCGGCACCGGGACGAAGACCGGTAGGTTTCGGTGTCCGGGGCGCACTACCATCACCGGGACCGGAGGCGTCGAGCCGCCCGCCTGCCCCGTGGACACCGCCACCACCGCCGCAGCGTTACCGCCTCATCTCCTCAGGTCACGGAGGTGTTACGGTCGCGCACAGATGTGGACAACTGTGTGGACGGTTCCCACCTCCGGCCGTGCGATCGAATCGAGGGACTGACGAGTGCCGCACACCGACGACATCAGCCACGTCTGGCAGCAGGCCACCCGCCTGCTGGCCGACGACCCCAATATCACCGCCCGCGATCTGGCGTTCGTCCGGCTGGCCCGGCCGCTGGGCGTCCTCGACCAGACCATGCTGGTAGCGGTCGGCAACGACTTCACCAAGGACGTCGTCGAGACCCGGATCCGTGACGCGGTCGTCGCGGCGCTGTCGACGACGCTCGGCCGTGAGGTGCGCATCGCCGTCACCGTCGACCCCGCGCTGGCCGATATCCCGTCGGCCGATGCCCCCGAGATCGACGACGCGCCGACCCGTCCGCTGGTGTTCCCGGCCGATCCCGCTCTGGCTGGACCGCTGGTTCCCGCGGTCCCGGCCGATGCTCTTAGCACCGGCCGGACGGCTGACGCCGGACGACCGTCCGGCCCGGTCGAACCGACCCGGCTGCACCCCAAGTACCAGTTCGACACCTTCGTCATCGGAGCCTCCAACCGGTTCGCCCACGCCGCGGCCGTCGCCGTGGCCGAAGCCCCGGCCAACGCCTACAACCCGCTGTTCATCTACGGCGGCTCCGGTCTGGGCAAGACCCACCTGCTGCACGCTATCGGCCACTACGCCCAGCACCTGTACCCGGGCATCGCCGTGCGCTACGTGAACTCCGAGGAGTTCACCAACGACTTCATCAACTCCATCTCCGAGGGCAAGGCTGGGGCGTTCCAGCGCCGCTACCGCGACACCGACATCCTCCTGGTGGACGACATCCAGTTCCTCCAGGGCAAGGAGCAGACGATGGAGGAGTTCTTCCACACCTTCAACGCCCTGCACAACGCCAACAAGCAGGTGGTGCTGACCTCGGACGTGCCGCCCAAGCGCCTGGCCGGCTTCGAGGACCGGATGCGCTCCCGGTTCGAGATGGGCCTGCTGACCGATGTCCAGCCGCCCGACCTGGAGACCCGCATCGCGATCCTCCGCAAGAAGGCCGCAGCCGAGGACCTCGACGCCCCCGACGACGTGCTCGGCTACATCGCCAGCCGCATCTCCTCCAACATCCGCGAGCTGGAGGGCGCCCTCATCCGGGTCACCGCCTTCGCCAACCTCAACCGCCAGCAGGTCGACCGGTCCCTGGCCGAGATGGTGCTGCGCGATCTGATCACCGACGACGAGACCACCGAGATCAACGCCACCACCGTGATCGGCCAGACCGCGTCCTACTTCGGCCTGACCATCGACGACCTGTGCGGCACGTCCCGCTCGCGCACCCTGGTGACCGCCCGGCAGATCGCCATGTACCTGTGCCGCGAGCTGACCGACCTGTCCCTGCCGAAGATCGGCGACGCCTTCGGCGGCCGCGACCACACGACCGTGATGCACGCCTACCGCAAGATCCAGTCGCAGATGGCCGAGAAGCGGTCGATCTACAACCAGGTCACCGAGCTGACCAACCGGATCAAGCAGACCAGCCGCGGCTGAACCACGGTGCTACCCACACATGTGGACAAGACTGTGGACGACGGTGGACGACGGCGCCGCAGATGTGGACCATCACCCGTCTGACGGTGGACAGTCGCGGCATTCGTCCGTTTCGTCCACCGCCCCGGCGGCTCGTCCCCAGGACCGACCACCGGTCGTCCACACGCCGAAGAGCCCGCTGACCTGCGCCGTCAGCGGTTGTCCACAGGATCCACAGCACCGACGACGACGACGAACCAGACTATGGTGGCGAATGTGCACACACCGTCGTGACGCGACGGACCAGTCAGGGCCGTCCGGGCGCTCCCCGTAGATCACAGGTCCAGATCACATGTTCCGTCCGGCCGACACTCTCGCGTAGTGTTCGCCCTGGATCTTTTCGACGACCCGCCGGGCACCCCGAGCGACGAGGCGAACCAGGGTGTCGGTAACCCGCAGACTGATAAGAGGTGTGGCATGAAGTTCCGGGTCGAGCGTGACGTCCTGGCCGACGCTGTGACGTGGACTGCGCGGAGCCTGCCCACCCGACCACCGGTCCCGGTGCTGGCCGGGGTCCGGCTGGAGGCCGAGGCCGACGGTTCGCTGCACCTGTCGAGCTTCGACTACGAGGTCTCGGCCCGGGCCACCGTGGCGGCCGACGTCGCCGAACCCGGTGTGGTCCTGGTCTCCGGACGGCTGCTGGCCGAGATCTCCCGGTCGCTGCCCGACCGGCCGGTCGACCTGACGCTCGACGGTACGAAGGTCACCGTGACCTGCGGTGCCAGCCGGTTCTCCCTGCTGACCATGCCGGTCGACGAGTACCCCAACCTGCCGACCATGCCCGCTGCTACCGGTACCGTCGACGGCGACCGGCTGACCCATGCCGTCGCCCAGGTGACCGTCGCCGCCTCCCGCGACGACACGCTGCCGCTGCTGACCGGGGTGCGGGTGGAGATGGAGGGCGAGAAGCTGACCCTGCTCGCCACCGACCGCTACCGGCTGGCGCTGCGCGAGCTGGTCTGGCGGCCGGTCTCCCCCGCGGTGTCCCAGGTCGCCCTGGTGCGGGCCCGGACCCTGACCGACGTAGCCAAGACTCTGGGCTCGTCCGGCGAGGTCACCGTCGCGCTGTCCGATACCGGCGGGGTCGACCTCATCGGGTTCGAGGTCGGCGGGCGGCGCACCACCAGCCTGCTGGTCGACGGCGACTACCCGCCGGTGCGTCGGCTGTTCCCCGACGAGTCGCCGATCCACGCGGTCGTCGACCGGCAGGCCCTGGTCGACGCCACCAAGCGGGTCGCCCTGGTCGCCGAGCGCAACACGCCGGTGCGGCTGTCGTTCGCCGACGGCCAGGCCCAGCTCGACGCCGGGCAGGGCGACGACGCGCAGGCTTCCGAGGCGATCGAGGCCAGACTGGTCGGCGAGGAGATCTCCGTGGCGTTCAACCCGGCGTACCTGCTCGACGGGCTGGGTGCGATCGACACCCCGTTCGTCCGGCTGGCGTTCACCCACCCGACCAAACCGGTGGAGTTCACCGGCCAGGCCGAGGCGGACGGAGACGACGTCCGCGACTACCGCTACCTCCTGGTGCCGATCCGCTTCGCAGGCTGACCGGCGGGTTGCGCTTCGCTGTGCCGACGGCGGGTGGTGGTTGCGGCACTAGCCTTAGAGGGTGCATGTCGCCCAGGTGTCGCTCGTGGACTTCCGCTCCTACGAGCAGGTGGACGTGGCGTTCGAGCCTGGGGTGAACGCGCTGCTGGGGCCGAACGGGCAGGGGAAGACGAACCTGGTCGAGGCGGTGGGGTACCTGGCGACGCTGGCGTCGCACCGGGTGTCCGGCGATGCGCCGCTGGTCAGGGACGGGGCGGCGCGGGCGGTGGTGCGGGCCCGGGTGGCCAAGGGCGAGCGGACGGCGACCCTCGAAGTGGAGATCGCGCCGGGCAAGACCAACCGAGCCCGCATCAACGGAGGGTCGCCGGTCCGGGCGCGCCAGATCGTCGGCGTCCTGCGGCAGGTGCTGTTCGCTCCCGAAGACCTGGCGCTGGTCAAGGGCGACCCGGACGGGCGGCGGCGGTTCATGGACCAGCTGCTGGTGCAGCGCACGCCTCGGTTGGCCGGGGTGCTGAGCGACCTGGACCGGGTGCTGCGGCAGCGTTCGGCGCTGCTGAAGTCGGCGGGCGCGGCGCGGCGGGGGCGCGGCAAGGCACCCGACCTGAGCACGCTGGACGTGTGGGACGCCAAGGCTGCGCAGGTCGGGGCGCAGGTCGTCGTGGCCCGGCAGCAGCTGGTCGAGGCGTTGCGGCCTCACGTGGTCGCGGCCTACGACCAGGTCAGCGCAGGGCAGAGCGCGGTCGAGACGACGTACCGGTCGTCGCTGGACACGGTGTCGACTGAACCCTTGTACCGGCCCGCCGACCCTTGTACCGGCCCGACGGGCGACGACCTGGAGCGCGTCGAGAGCCAGCTGCTGGCCGCTATGTCGACGCTGCGCGACAAGGAGATCGAGCGGGGGGTCAGCCTGGTCGGGCCGCAGCGCGACGACCTGGTCCTCGGCCTCGGTGGGCGGCCCGCCAAGGGCTACGCCAGCCACGGCGAGTCGTGGTCGTTCGCCCTGGCGTTGCGGCTGGCCTCCTGGCGGCTGCTGGCCGACGACCCCATGACCGGCGACGACGCCGACCCGGTCCTGCTGCTCGACGACGTGTTCGCCGAGCTCGACACCCGGCGCCGCGACCGGCTCGCCGGGCTGGTCGCCGATGCCGCCCAGGTGATCGTCACTGCCGCGGTGCCCGATGACGTGCCCGCGGCGCTGTCCGGAGCCCGGTTCGACGTCACGGCCGGTGAGGTGACCCGTGTCCTCTGAAGGTCCGCGCGACTCTAGCGGCCTGCCCCCGGACGGTGCCCGCCGCATCCCGCCCGAGCAGGTGGCCCGCACCGCCCTGGCCCGGGCCCGTCGGGCCGCCCGCGACCGGGGGCTGCGACCTGGTATGAACGGTACCCGCGCCGAGCCCCGGCCGGGTACCTCCGGCCCGGACGCCCGTGACCCCCAGCTGGTCGGGGCGACCGCCCGGGCGCTGGCCGCCGACCTGGGGTGGGACGCCGACCTGCGCGCGGGGACGCTGGCCGCCCGCTGGCCGCAGGTCGTCGGACCGCAGGTCGCCGACCACTGCGAGATGGTCAGCCTCGACGCGGGGCTGCTCACCGTCCGCGCCTCGTCCACCGCCTGGAAGACCGAGCTGAGCCTGATGACGTCGGCGCTGGTCGCCCGCTGTGACGAGGCGCTGGGGGTGGGCGCGGTGGTCGAGGTCCGCGTCCTGGGCCCGGCCGGTCCAGGTTTCGGCCGGGGCCGCCTCCGGGTGGTCGGCCGGGGCCCGCGCGACACCTGGGGCTGACCGACGGGCGCGGCGGCAGGCCGCCGACGGCAGGTGAAAGGGCGGCTGGCGGGTAGACTGGGACCGTCGTCTCGGCCCGTCCGCGACGGCCAGATCGCGCGAACATGAGCGTTGTGGAGTGATCCGCTGTCCGAGGTCTCGGCAGGCAGCCCTCCCCCCGTCCTCGGTCTCGTCGCGAGAGTCCGAGCGACGAGGAGAACCACTACCAGTGGCTGACGACACCCAGACCGTGCCGACCCAGGCTGGGGCCTACGACGCCAGCGCGATCACCGTGCTGGAAGGTCTGGAGGCGGTACGCAAGCGACCTGGGATGTATATCGGCTCCACCGGAGAGCGCGGGCTGCACCACCTGGTCTACGAGGTTGTGGACAACTCTGTGGACGAGGCGCTGGCCGGGCATGCTACGAACATCGAGGTCACGCTGCTGTCCGACGGTGCTGTCCGGGTGGTGGACGACGGTCGCGGCATCCCTGTGGATATCGTCGAGTCCGAGGGCAGGCCAGCGGTCGAGGTGGTGCTGACCGTGCTGCACGCCGGGGGCAAGTTCGGCGGCGGCGGGTACGCGGTGTCCGGCGGGCTGCACGGCGTGGGGGTGTCCGTCGTCAACGCGCTGTCGTCGCGACTCGAGGTCGAGGTGCACAACGCCGGGCACGTCTGGCGCCAGGCGTTCGCGCGCGGCGGGCCGACCGCGCCGCTGGCCCAGGGCGAGGCCGTCAGCACCACCGGTACGACGGTGACCTTCTGGGCCGACCCGGAGATCTTCGAGACCACGGACTACGACTTCGAGACGCTGCGCACCCGGTTCCAGCAGATGGCCTTCCTCAACAAGGGCCTGCGGATCACCCTGACCGACGAGCGCCCCGCGCACCTGGGCACCGACGACGAGGTGACCGACGACCCGGCCAGCCAGACCGGTGTCCCCCGCACCGTCAGCTACTGCTACTCCGGCGGGCTCGTCGACTACGTCCGGCACCTCAACCGCACCAAGAAGTACGAGCCGGTCCACCCCGAGGTCATCGACTTCGAGGCCGAGGACACCGGACGACGGATCAGCGTCGAGATCGCCATGCAGTGGACCGGGTCATACGCCGAGTCGGTGCACACCTACGCCAACACTATCTCCACCACCGAGGGCGGCACCCACGAAGAGGGTTTCCGGGCCGCGATGACGGCCCTGGTCAACCGCTACGCCCGGGACAAGGGCCTGCTCAAGGAGAAAGACGCCAACCTGACCGGCGACGACGTGCGCGAAGGTCTCACCGCGGTCGTCTCCGTCAAGCTCGGCGAACCGCAGTTCGAGGGGCAGACCAAGACCAAGCTGGGCAATACCGAGGCCAAGACCTTCGTGCAGAAAGTGGTCAACGAACGGCTCGGCGACTGGCTGGACGCCCACCCCGGCGAGGCCAAGGACGTCATCCGCAAGGCCATCCAGGCCTCCGTGGCCCGCATGGCCGCCCGCAAGGCCCGCGAGGGCGCCCGCCGCAAGGGCCTGCTGGAGTCTGGCGGTATGCCCGGCAAGCTAAAAGACTGCCAGTCGAACAATCCCGAGGAGTGCGAGGTCTTCATCGTCGAGGGCGACTCGGCCGGTGGTTCAGCGGTCCGCGGCCGGGACCCGCACCGGCAGGCGATCCTGCCGATCCGCGGCAAGATCCTCAACGTCGAACGGGCCCGCCTGGACAAGGCACTGGGCAACAAAGAGGTCGAGTCCCTGATCACGGCGTTCGGCACCGGTATCGGCGAGGACTTCGACATCGGGCGCCTGCGGTACCACAAGATCGTGCTCATGGCCGATGCCGACGTGGACGGCCAGCACATCCGCACCCTGCTGCTCACCCTGCTGTTCCGGTACATGCCCGAGCTCATCACCGGCGGCCACGTCTACATGGCCCAGCCGCCGCTGTACCGGATCAAGTGGTCCAACGCCCCGCACGACTACGTGTACTCCGACCGGGAACGCGACGTGGTGGTGGCCGACGGCCAGGCCAACGGTCGTCGGCTGCCCAAGGAGGGCGGTATCCAGCGGTACAAAGGTCTGGGCGAGATGGACTACACCGAGCTGTGGGACACCACCATGGACCCGGCCAACCGCACGCTGCTGCAGGTCACCCTGGACGAGGCCGCCGCGGCCGACGAGATCTTCACCGTGCTGATGGGCGACGACGTGGAGTCGCGCCGCTCGTTCATCCAGCACAACGCCAAGGACGTCCGCTTCCTCGACATCTGACCATGCAAACGTACGTACGAAAAGAGCGACGGTGAGCGAAACTCCGGACAGCGGAACTCCCGATATCCACGGTCGTATCGACCAGGTAGACCTCCAGCTGGAGATGCAGCGGTCGTACCTGGACTACGCCATGGCCGTTATCGTCGGACGGGCCCTGCCCGATGTCCGGGACGGCCTCAAACCGGTGCACCGGCGCGTCCTGTACGCCATGTACGACGGCGGCTACCGGCCCGACCGGCAGTTCTCCAAGTGCACCCGCGTGGTCGGCGACGTCATGGGCAAGTACCACCCGCACGGCGACTCGGCGATCTACGACGCCCTGGTCCGTCTGGTGCAGGACTGGTCGATGCGCTACCCGCTGGTTGCCGGGCAGGGCAACTTCGGCTCCCCCGGCGACGATCCCGCCGCCGCACCGCGGTACACCGAGTGCCGCATGGCGCCGCTGGCCATGGAGATGGTCCGCGATATCGACGAGGACTCGGTCGACTTCACCGACAACTACGACGGGCGGATCCAAGAACCCGTCGTCCTGCCCAGCCGGTTCCCTAACCTGCTGGTCAACGGTTCGTCCGGGATCGCCGTCGGGATGGCCACCAATATCCCGCCGCACAACCTGCGCGAGGTCGCCTCTGGTGTCCAGTGGTACCTCGACCACCCCGACGCCAGCCCCGAAGAGCTGCTCGAGGCGCTCCTGGAGCGGATCAAGGGCCCCGACTTCCCCACGGCCGCCACCGTCCTGGGCCACCGGGCCATCGAGGACGCCTACCGCACCGGCCGCGGCTCGATCACCATGCGGGCCGTGGTCGAGGTCGAAGAGATCCAGGGCCGGACCTGCCTGGTGGTCACCGAGCTGCCGTACCAGGTCAACCCCGACTCGCTGGCCAGCAAGATCGCCGAGCTGGTGAAGGACAACCGGGTCCAGGGCATCGCCGACCTGCGCGACGAGACGTCCGGCCGCACCGGTCAGCGCCTGGTCATCGTGCTCAAGCGTGACGCCGTGGCCAAGGTCGTGCTGAACAACCTCTACAAGCACACCCAGCTGCAGGAGACCTTCGGCGCCAACATGCTGGCCCTGGTCGACGGGGTGCCCCGGACGCTCAGTATCGACGCTTTCGTCCGCCACTGGACGACGCACCAGCTCGAGGTCATCCGGCGGCGCACCGAGCACCGCCTGGCCGCCGCCGAGCGCGAGATCCACATCTTCCGCGGCTATCTCAAGGCCCTGGACCAGATGGACGCGGTCATCGCGCTGATCCGGGCCTCGGCCAGCGCCGAGGCCGCCCGCGAGGGCCTGAAAGACCTGCTCGACATCGACGACGAGCAGGCCACCGCGATCCTGCGCATGCAGCTGCGCCAGCTGGCCGCGCTGGAGCGCCAGGCCATCTTGGACAAGCACGCCGAGCTCGAGGCGGCCATCGCCGAGTTCCGGGCCATCCTGGCCGATGTCGGCCGTCAGCGGCAGATCGTCTCCGAAGAGCTGGCCGCCATCGTCGACCGGTACGGCGACGACCGTCGCACCAGGATCCTGCCGTTCGACGGCGAGGTGAACATCGAAGACCTCATCGCCGAAGAAGAGGTCGTCGTCACCATCACCCGCGGCGGCTACGCCAAGCGCACCCGGTCCGACAGCTACAAGGCCCAGCACCGCGGCGGCAAAGGGGTGCGCGGCGCCCAGCTGCGCCAGGACGATATCGTCGACCACTTCTTCGTCACCACCACCCACCACTGGTTGCTGTTCTTCACCAACCTGGGTCGGGTGTACCGGGCCAAGGCCTACGAGCTGCCCGAAGGCGGTCGCGACGCCAAGGGTCAGCACGTGGCGAACCTGCTGGCCTTCCAGCCCGGGGAGACCATCGCGCAGGTGCTGGACCTGCGCGACTACGACGCCGCCCAGTACCTGGTGCTGGCCACCCGGCGCGGCCTGGTCAAGAAGACCCGGCTGCGCGACTACGACTCCAACCGCAGCGGCGGTGTCATCGCCATCAACCTGCGCGAGGACGACGACGGGGCCGCCGACGAGGTGGTCGCCGCCCGGCTGGTCGACCCGGCGCAGGACATCGTCCTGGTCTCCCGCAAGGGCCAGTCGCTGCGTTTCACCGCCACCGACGAGATGCTGCGCCCCATGGGCCGGGCCACCTCCGGGGTCACCGGTATGAAGTTCCGCACCGACGACGAGCTGCTGGCCATGGACGTGGTGCGCGACGAGGCGTCCCTGTTCACCGTCACCGAGGGCGGGACCGCCAAGCGCACCGTGCTGTCGACCGACAACTACCGCCAGCAGGGCCGCGCCGGGCTGGGCATCCGGGTGGCGAACCTGCCCGGACGGGGCGGCGACCTGGTCGGCGCGCTCGTCGTCGACCCCGACGACGAGGTGCTCGTCATCATGGAACGCGGCAAGATCGTGCGCTCCGCGGTGGCCGAGGTCAACGAGACCGGGCGCACCACCCAGGGGGTGATTTTCGCGAAACCCGACGCCGGAGACCGGATCATCGCGATCGCACGCAATACTGAGCGCCATCTGGGCGAAGATGCAGCTACCGTGGAGGGTGCCACGGCAGCACCCGACAGCCGGGTGTCCGGCGGACCCGTGGCCGACGAGCACGCCGGGGAGGAGGACGCATGACAGAGACGCCGCCCAGCACCGTGGGCCCCCCACCGGGTGTCGTCTCGGTGAACGATATGCGGTCCGCCGACGAGACGATGAAGATCTCCCCGCCGTCCAGACCAGACGTACCGGTCGCCGAACGCGAGGAAGCCGCTACCCCGCTCGGAGCGGCGGTCGAGGCGACCACGGGATGGCTCAAGAAGGTCTCCTACGCCACGACAGCGCGGGTGTCTTCGGCGTACGCTGCAGCTGCCCGGTCAGACAGCGAGGAGGCCGCCATGGCCGCAGCGAGCATGCAAGCACCACCGGTTGGCATGCCTCCCCCTGTCGCGGGATGGCCAGCCGAACCCGTCGTCGCCCCGCCCGTCGACGTCCCGGCACCCGTGGTCGGTCCCACCATCGGCTCCGCCGTGGCGCAGGGCAACAACGTCGGCCCGCGCCGCGTGCGGCTCGTCATGGCCCGGGTCGACCCGTGGTCGGCGATGAAGCTGTCGTTCCTCATGTCGTTCGCCCTGGGGATCATGAGCGTCATCGCCGCCGCCGCCATGTGGCTGGCCCTCGACGGGCTCCAGGTGTTCGCCAAGATCGAAGACCTCGTCTCCCAGGTCACCAGCGCTGACGGCGCCGCGACGGTCATGAGCTACTTCGGCTTCGGCAAGGTCCTCGCCAGCGCCATGCTCGTCGGGGTGATCGACGTGTTCCTGATCACCGCGCTCGGCACCATCGCCGCCTTCCTCTACAACATCGTCGCAGCCCTGGTCGGCGGCCTGCACGTCTCTGTCACCGACGAGTAAGACGAGTGAAACCAGCTTGGCGTCCTACTCCCCCACAAGGTAGTCTCACCAGGCGCACGGGCCTATAGCTCAGACGGTTAGAGCGCTTCCCTGATAAGGAAGAGGTCACAGGTTCAAGTCCTGTTAGGCCCACGAGATCGATGAGCGGCGTGTGCCTGCCGACAGCGCAGGCCGGGTCGCTCTCGTCATGTCTGGCGAGGCCCAGCCTCGCGCTCGCACGGGGCAAGCCCCCGTGACCCCCACCGTGACGGGTTGGGCGTTCGAGTCGAGTCCACGAGGCCGCTGGGTGCTCTGTGCTCGCTTACGGTGAGCCGGGCGCCCCCGGACCCCTCGGTCGTACCGACCTTCGTGGTGACATGGTTGGGTCGGTGAGTCCTGTCGGGTTCCGTGGCTGGACCGCGAGATACGAGGTCGACACGAGGCGCGAGGTTACAACCTCGTGCCTCGTGCCTGGTCTCGTACTTCGCCGCACATCGTCCGCGCTGAAGTACCTAGTGACACGTTGGTGACACATCTACGGACTGATGACATGCTAGTGACGTCCGGAGTACGCTAGTGACATGGATCTTGTCGCTATGGTGTCGCTGCTGCGGGCCGAGGGCAGTGATACGGCTGAGGTCGAGGCCAAGTCGGCACGGGGTGGTCTGCCGCAGAACACGGCGAACCTGCTGTCGGGCTTCGCCAACCGTCCCGGGGGTGGAACCATCATCCTCGGGCTGGACGAGGCACACGGGTTCGCGGCGGGCGGCGTGTACGACGTCAAGGCAGCCCAGCAGGCCGTCGTGCAAGTGGCACGGCAGGCGTTGGAGCCGCCGGTCCAGGTCACGACCGAGACGGTGCCATTCGAGGGGCAACGACTTGTGGTCGTGCAGGTGGTAGAGGCGCAGGCCCTAGCCAAGCCAGTCCGGGTCAGGGCCTCGGGCATCGCGTACCTGCGTCAGTACGACGGGACGTTCCCGTTGTCCCAGGTCGAAGAACAAGCCTTCGTCGCGGCCAGGACCCAGCCGTCTTACGACCGCGCTCCGGTTCCGGGCACGTCGGTCTCAGACCTGGACCCGGCGGCTGTGGCCGCCTTCGTCCGTACCCGGCGCGGACAGTCGTCGGTGTTCGCCGGGTGGGGCGACGCCGAGGTCCTGCGCCACGCCGGGGTCGTCACCGACGACAGCGACGTGACTGTCGCGGGTCTTCTCGCTCTGGGTCTTGTGCCCCAGAGCTGTTATCCGTCCCTGTCGGTCCAGGCGTCGAGCTGGAACGGCCGAGCCCGTGGTGCGCAGTCGAAGGTCCTGGACTCAGCGGTCATCGAGGGACCTGTGCCGTCGATGCTCGACGACGCCCTGGCGTGGGTGACCCGCAACACGGCCGCACGCATCGTGGACGATAGTGGCGACCTGTACGACGAGCCGGAGTTCCCCGAGCGGGCCGTACGAGAGCTGGTCGCCAACGCGCTGATCCACCGCGACCTGGGCCCGCACGCCCTCGGTCGGTATATCAGCCTTACCCTCGAGCCAGGCCGACTGACGATCACCAACCCGGGCGGTCTGTACGGGGTGAGCGTAGTCGCGCTGGGTCACACCGACTCCAGCCTGCGCAACGGGTGGCTCGCATCGATCCTGATGAGCGTCCGTTCCCCAGGCGGTGCGAGGGTGATCGAACGACTCGGCTCAGGCATCCCCGCCGCGCGTGACGCCATGCGCCGCGCGAACCTGCCCCAGCCTCAGTTCTTCGACACGGGCCTCTCCTTCACCGCACGACTGTCCTCCACCCCGGAGGCAGCTTACCGGTCGAGCCGTCCGCCGTCCACCGTCCAGAAGACCGTCCTGGCAGCCCTGACCCCGGTGCCGTCGACCACCACCGAGATCGCACGACGCTCCGGCCTGACCCTCCGCCAGACCCGCCACGCCCTGAAGTCGCTGACGGCGACCGGCCAGGTCACCACCGACGGCGCGCTCCGCAACACCGGCTACTACCTGACCGCCGCACCAGCCTGATATCAGGAACGGCGGTGGACGAGGACGAACGACCCTTCGGGTGGTGAGTTAGGCAAGGCCGGATCGGTCGGGTACCGTCTGGGGGTCGGCCCAGAGCTCGGAGCTGGAGGTACTGATGAAGAAGCTGCTCGTACTGGCGGCGGTCGCCGGGATCGGGTACCTGGCGTACCGGCGGTTCGTCCAGGACCAGGACGAACGCGATCTGTGGGCCGAGGTCACCGACAACCTCTGAGGTGGCCCGCCCCTCGGGGCCGTGGCGCAACTGGTAGCGCACCTGCTTTGCAAGCAGGGGGTTGCGGGTTCGAGTCCCGTCGGCTCCACCACATCTGACCTGCGAAGATACATTCGCCGGTTCGCCAAGTTGGTCTCTTGAGACCGTCAGACCTGACGATGTGCCTGACGAGCGTCCCTGTGCACGGCGTGTCTGTGGTCCTGGGTACAGTCGGGTCGTCGAACACGCATTCGACCATGTCGGGTGCGTGTCGGTGTGGCGTTTTGACGTCTGGACGTCAAATCAGGTAGTTTGACGTCTGGACGTCAAACTCTCGCGGAGGTGGTTCTATGGCAGAGCGGCAACGGCCGGGTGAGGTGCGCGATGCGATCCTCGGCTTCTACCGGGATCTGGACACGGCGGACGCGTCTGTCGCCGATGTCGTCGCAGGGGTGGGGGAGCGGCTCGGCCGGCCGGTCGCGGAGTCCTCTGTGCGGTCCTACCTCGGGCTCAACACTCCGGGGACCTTCGAGCGCACCGGTCGCGGCCGGTACGCCCTGGTCGGTCGGCGATGAGCCAGCAGGCGCAGGCCTTCGCCGAGGCCGGACCGGCCGTCTTCGGGCTGGGCGAGGCTCTGCTCTACCAGGCGGACTGTCTGGACTGGCTGCGCGACCGCGAGCGGTGCTCGATCCACGGTGTGGTGACCGACCCGCCGTACGGTCTGGTCGAGTACACCCACGCCCAGCAGGTGAAGCTGCGCAGCGGCCGGGGCGGGGTGTGGCGGGTCCCGCCGTCCTTCGACGGTCACACCCGCTCGCCCCTGCCGCGCTTCACCACCCTCTCGGCGGCCGAGCTGGAGTCGCTGGAGCGGTTCTTCGGGGAGCTCGCCGCGGCGCTCCTGCCGACCCTGGTGCCCGGTGCGCACGTCCTGGTGGCCGCCAACCCGCTGGTGTCGCACCTGGTGTCCTACTCGCTGGGGCGGGGCGGTCTCGAGCGGCGCGGCGAGATCGTCCGTCTGGTGCAGACCATGCGCGGCGGCGACCGGCCGAAGAACGCCCACCAGGTCTACCCGGACGTGTCGGTCATGCCCCGGAGCATGTGGGAGCCGTGGCTGCTGTTCCGCAAGCCCGTCGAGGGCACCGTGGCCCAGAACCTCGACCGGTGGGGCACCGGCGGTCTGCGCCGGATCTCCGAGGACCTGCCCTTCGGCGACGTCATCCGGTCCGCCCCGACGCCCCGGCGCGAGCGCCTCGTCGCGGCGCACCCCTCGCTCAAGCCCCAGGCCTTCCTGCGCCAGGTGGTCCGGGCCGTGCTGCCGCTGGGCCAGGGCGTGGTCCTGGACCCCTTCGCCGGGTCCGGCTCGACCCTGGCCGCCGCCCAGGCCGTCGGCTACCGCAGCATCGGCGTAGAGCGTGATCCCGCCTACTTCCAGATCGCGAAGACCAGCATAAGGACGCTGTCCGAGCTAGAGGTCGAGTAGACCGTCAGCCCTGGTCGCGATACACCCAGTGCTCACGCAGCCTGGCCAGGCCCGCGCGGTCGAGCGTCGACGTCCGGGTCCCGAGCTCGCCGCGCTCGTTACGACGGAAGTCCTCGGGGTCGACAGCGGCCAGGTACACCTCGGTGAAGGTCATCGGCGTCCGGTCCGTCGCCGGCTCGGTACGGGTGTCGACGGTGTAGACGAACACGCACATCCACTGCTTGCGGCCACCGTGAGTGTCGACAGCCCCGCCGCGCTTGCGGGTGGACTTGACCTCCACCCCTTCGCTCCCGGACTTCACGCTGTCGTTGGGATAGACGCCGCGCACCACGAGATCCGGGTGCCCGTTGTGGTAGGCGTTGACCGTCAGGGAGCGGGAGTGCTTGGCGAGAGACTCGGTGAGCATATCGGAGATCACACCCGAGCAGATCGCCGGTCGCAGCATATCGTCGAGACGGGGCAGGCTGCGGACGCGGAGGTGAAGGTTCACGTCGTAGAAGAAGTCGTACACGTCTTGCATAGCGCTCTGGAAATCCAGCACCCGGAGGTTATAAGGGAGTGTCGGTGCGGGATTGAACCTGTCGGTGTCGACCTGCTGCCTGGTAGTCACGACATCAGCGTAGTTGACCGCACTGACTCGACGCACCCACCTTGCGCTGACCGCGCCTGGCCCGCGACGGCAGCGCACAAGGTCAGTCGATGCGCTGGACGCGGCGGCGGTAGCTGCCCTCGTTGCGGCCGTCGGTGGTGCTGGAGCGGGTGCCGCGGATCTCGTCGACCTTGTGCTCCTCGCCCTGTACCGGCTGGGCGACCACCGCGGTCTCGCGCTCGAAGCTGTGGGACTTGTCGGTGTTGCGGTAGTAGCGGTACAGGCTCCAGTACATACCGGCCCCGGCGGCCGGACCGGCCAGCAGCAGCCACAGCTCGCCGCCGTCGGAGTCCGACGACTCCGCCGCCAGCACCAGCTGGGGCAGCACCTCGGTCAGCAGGCTCATTACCGTCCCTCTCAGGCCAGACCTATCAGGGCCGCGACCGCCCCGATCTCGACGATGACGCCGACGGCGAGCGAGGCCAGGAACAGCTTGGCCTTGGCCACCGGGATGGAGCCCATGGTCTCCCCGGTGCGGGCGTTCACCGCGATGTAGTGGACCATGCCGCGGCCGGACTCCACGTGGTAGTAGGAGTACAGCCACACCGGCAGGTACATGGACACCCAGCGGGTGCCTGCCACGTCGAGCCGCTCGGTCTCCCAGCGCACCCCGCGGTCGTAGCGGGCGACCGACGGCTGCACCTGGGCCCGGCCGATGGACATCAGCTGGTCCTCGAGCACCGGGCGCAGGCCGGACACGTCCTGGTCGCGCCTCTCCGAGGTGAAACCAGACAGATAGCTGGCGTTCCACTGCACAGCGTTCTTGGTGTCGAACGGCAGGATGGTGTTGATGATGTTGTTCGTGTTGCTGCGGACGTCCATGTTGGCCCGTTCCGCGGACGACTCGATCGTGAGGTCGTCCACCACGAACGACACCTGCCGGGACACCCGGTACACGTCGGCGTCGTAGTAGGTGACAGTGGTGTCGCCCCGCTTGCGGGTGTACCGGCGGG
This sequence comes from Micrococcales bacterium, assembly GCA_009777345.1. Classification (GTDB taxonomy): domain Bacteria; phylum Actinomycetota; class Actinomycetes; order Actinomycetales; family Cellulomonadaceae; genus Cellulomonas. Next base: position 21,454 of record WRMB01000026.1, read on the forward strand.
TGGTGATCTCCCCGCGGCCGTGCACCTGCGAGGACGCCTTGGCGTCGATCACCATGTACGGCAGGTACACGCCGACGACGTTCTGGGGCCTGAACTCCTTCTTGAACCGCGAGTGCGCGTACGTCCGCCGTCTCCCGGCGAACCGCCGGATACGGTCCACAGCCTCGGCGTGGCTCAGCCGGAAGGGCAGCACCGCGTCCGGCACCGCGCCGTTGGGGATCTGCTGGTTCACCGACAGCACGTGACGGCACCAGTGGCAGCGGGCGGACATCGCGTTCGCGGTGTCCACGACCACCTCCGCCCCGCAGCCCTGGCACTTCATGGTGACGACCGTCGTGTCGTCGGCGATATCGCCGGCGCCCGTCGCGATCTGGGTGCCGGTCAGGTCGTCCAGGCCCTGGCCCAGGCCGAACTGCTCCTCGACCCGGGCCTCGGCCCACTCGTGACGGCAGAACAGGCAGACCAGCCGACCGGTCTCCAGGCGCAGCTGGACGTCGGTCGAACCGCAGCGCGGGCAGCGGTTGACGCCCTGCTGGGCATCGGCGTTCGCCGTGTCGATCGTCGGCGGGTCGGTCGGCGTCCCCGGCCCGGCGTCCCCGGCCGCGGGATCTCCTGCCGTCGGGAAGGACGCCGCCGCTCCCGGCTCTGGCAGACCAGGCACAGGCTCCGGCGGGCCGGGAGGCGGTGGCGGCGTCGTCATCACGGGGCTACAGCCCGAGGGCCTTGGCCTTGGCGGCGTCGTAGTCGGCCTGGGTGATCAGACCGGCGTCGAGCATCTCCTTGTACTTCGCCAGCTGGGCCACCGGGTCGGCACCGGCCGGGGCCGCCGCGGCTCCGGGCACCGGCGCGACCGGTGCGGTGCCGTAGGCGGGTGCCTGCGGGGCGGGCTGGGCGTTGGCCCCGACCCCCGGGACCGGCTGCTGCAGCCCGGACAGGCCGATGCTGCCCGCGGCGATGCCCATGCCGAACATGCCGCCAGCCCCACCGCTCTCGCCCGCGGCCTGGAAGCCCTGCGCCACCGACGCCTGGAGGTTGGAGTTGCCCCGGGCGCCGGACAGCGCGTCGGCCCGCTGTACGTTCTTCAGCAGCTCGCGGGTGTTCTCGTCGTACTCGATGGCGACGATCGCGGTCTTGACGATCTCCAGGCCCCGGTCGGTCTGCCACTGGTAGCCGGCCTCGACGGCCTCGGACAGGCTCTTGGCGAAACCGACGGAGTCGGACTGGATCTTGGTGATCCGGTTCCCCTTGGCCGGGTCGTTGGTGTAGAGGGAGAACGCCTGCGCCAGCGAACCGACGACCTCGTTGAACAGCTGCGTGGCGGCGTCGTTGTTCAGGTCGGTGAAGTCGAACGCGTAGCCCGGCTGCAGGTAGGTGGCGGGGACGAAGTTCTTCACGAACAGGATCGGGTCGACGATCCGCAGCGAGTAGGTGCCGCGGGTGATGGCGCCGACCTGAGCGTTCATATAGGCGTCGTCCCAGTAGATCTCCGACTGGGTGCCGAACCGGTTGTTCGGCAGCTCTTTGAGGCTCACGAAGAAGGCGCGCTGCTGGGCGGCGGGACGGCCGCCGAACTTGAACCGTTCCCACGAGGTCTTGACCAGCGGGCTGAGCAGCCCGTTGCCCGCGAAGATCGACTGGGAGTCCTGCGCCTCGGAGTTCCAGACGTAGCCCCCGGCCTCGGCGGCGAACCCGGTGATCGCGCCGTCCTGCATGAGTATCAGCCCGTATCCCTCGGGCACGAGGATCTTCGACCCGTTGCTGATGATGCCCTCAGAGCCTTTGGTGTTCGACCCGCGTCCCGCGTTCTGCCCGCTCGGCACGGCCGCCACCATCGCCATGGTCGGCGCGATGCCCGGTGGCACGGTGTAGAAGTCCAGCCACTGGTCGGCGAGGGTGCCGCCGATCGCACCAGCCGCGGCTTTGAAGAGACCCATGATGTATACCTCGTTGTCCGGTGTGTCCGCTGTGCTCGGCACCCTCGGTCGGCGCGGACGGACGGGTCCGTCGTACGTCGCGGTCGGGTGCGAGTCCGGCGACGTCGTGACGCCGACGGTCAGCGCCAGGGTACACCGGCCGTAGCGGAGAACACCGGACAGCAGCGCCTCGAGTCGCGGCGGCGACGCGGTCCGGGCAGCATGCTGGCGTGCACTTCGAACGGCTCAGCGATGAGCTCAGCGGTGACGGTCTGGTCGACGAGATGCTCCGGCTGCGCGGTGCGGTCCGGCGCCCGGCTGCGTCCCAGGTGTGCTGGTACCACCCGGGGCTGTGGCCTGGGCTCTCGCCGGAACCAGACCGGTCGCCACCGCAGTTCGTGCCCGGCTGCGTCGCCTACCGGTCGGTACTGCGGCCGGACACGTCCAGGGACGGCACCTGATCGTGGAGGCCTACGGGCCGTTGACGACCGGTCGACCGTTCCCGTCGGTCATCTTGCCGACGGCGATGAGGACGACGTCGATGATCCACCAGATGCCGAGGCCGCCGAGAGTGATGAGCTTGAGGATCCCGGTGCCGACCTTACCTAGGTAGAACCGGTCGATACCGAGCTCTCCGATGATAATGGAGAGCAGAAGGGCGGCGAGCCACGACTTGTCGGAGACAGGCTGGCCGTAGCCCGAGGTCGGAGGTGCCGGATAGACAGGCGGAGGGGCGCTCATGACGTACGAGAATATCAACCCCGACTCTACGCAGCCCGACCGGTCGTCAGAATGGCCGACCCACGGCGAGCACTATTGTGGTGATATACGCGGCGGCCCCGACGAGGCTGGTGCTGAGGGTGATAATCCAGGCCAGCTTCTTGTGCTGGTCGTATCCCGCCAGCCGCGAACCGTCCTTGGCCGTCTGGTGGCCGAGCAGGGTGAGGAACAGGTCGTACAGGGCCCACACCCCGAGCCCGCCGGCGGTGACCAGCTTGACGAGGCCGGTGCCGATCTTGCCCAGGTAGAACCGGTCGATGCCGAGGTTTCCCAGGAACCAGGCCAGCAGCCAGGTCGCCACGAAAGACTTCGACCCCGGGAAGGTGTTCTCCGGGACGCCGAACGGCGCCTGGCTGGTGTGCCGACCGCGGGACGCCTCGGTGCCCGGCATCTGGTACCGCTCGGCGGCGGGGGCCCCCGGCTGGGCGGGCATCGTCGGCTGGGCCGGACCGGACGGGTGGAACGGTCCGGCGAACGGGTCGGAGGTCTGAGGCGGGTGGAGCGAGGTCGTCGGCCAGGAAGCCTCGGTGGCAGGCGCGACCGCGGCCGTGAACGGTCCCGGGTCGGCGATCGGCCGGGCCGGGATGGGCGCCGGGACGGCCTCGAAGGGGGCCTCGGCTCCAGCCGCGGCCGGTGCGGGCATCGTCGGCCGGGCCGCGGTCGGCGGCTGGTACGACGGAGCCGGAGGCTGGGTCGACTGGTAGGCAGCCGACGCAGGCGGTGCAGGTTGGGCGACCGTCGGTGGTCGGTACGCCTCTGGTACCGGTGGGGCTGGCTGGGCGGCCGTGGGCGGTTGGTAGACCGGGGCCTGCGGTGCTGGGGCTGGCTGGGCTGGCGGCTGGGTTGCCGGTGCCGACCGGTCGGCGGTCGGCGGCTGTAAGGCGGCTGGAGCTGGTGCGGCTGCCTGCTGGGGTGCGGGCTGGGCGGCCGTGGGTGGCTGGTAGGCAGCCGGTGCGGGCCCGGCCTCAGGGGTCCGGGGTGCGGCCGACCAGGTCTGGGGCGGCGTGGCCACGGCCGGTACGCCCGGTTCGACGTCGGCCGGGCTCGACATCCGGTCGAACAGCGACCCGGTCGGCGCGGGTGCGGCGGCGGGCGGCTGCGCCGGGGGAGGTGACGACCCAGGACGCGAGCTGGGCAGACGGCTGAACGGTGACGAGGCCGACCGCTCCGTCGGTGCCGTGACCGGTGGCACGGGCTGACGGGTGGGCAGGGTGTCGGTCGTGGCGTCCTGCGGCTGGTTGGGCTCCCAGGCGGGTTCGTCGTCCAGGTCGGACACCTGCGCCAGGTCGGTCGGCCCGTCGGGCGCCTCCTGGCCTGGTGCCGGCGGGGCGTGCCGCACCGGGTTGTACTGCGCCGGGACGATGGCCTCGGCGTCCTCAGTCTGGGTGCCCTGCTGGGCCTGGGGGTGCTGCGGGTTGGGGAAGGACATCTGCTCTCCTCGACAGACGTCGCCGGGGGACCGAATCCCTCGACGGTGACTGTGACCGAATGCATGACCCGATCGGCGGTACGGCAGACGTCATGAGCAGTCGGGGAGAGACAAAGATCACCGCGGCAGCCAGCCCGGTGCGGTGGCCCGCCCCCGGTGGGCCTCGAGAAGAGACGGCGGGCGCCGTCGCCCGGTCCGTCGCGAGACCCATCGTCGGTGCCGTGGAGGGCTTAAGACGTCCGCGGAGCCGACCACCGTTCGGCCCAGCCCGTCCCGTCACGAGGCCGGACAGATGACACCGGGTAGTGTCGGGACGCATGGTGAACCTCCACGACGACGTCGTCCGGCTGACCCCTCCGGTCGCGGCGGACGTCCCGGCGATCACGGCGGCCTGCCAGGACCCGCAGGTGTCGCGCTGGACCACCGTGCCCAGCCCTTACACCCGCGACGACGCCGAGTGGTTCGTCACCGAGTACGCGGCCGACGGCTGGCGGGCCTGGGCCGACGGCTCAGACGACGGCAAGGCGACCTGGGTGGTCCGCACCGACGACGGTCTGGCCGGAGGTGACGGCGCAGCCGGTGCGTGGCGGTGCGTCGGTGCGGTCGGGCTGCTCGCGGAACCTGCCCGTTCGGCCGCGGTGGGCTACTGGATGGCCCCCGCCGCCCGGGGCCGCGGCCTGCTGCACCGGAGCCTGGTCCTGGTGCTGGACTGGGCCTTCGACGCGCCCGACGGCCCGCGTCTGGACCGTGTCGTGTGGCACGCCTACGTCGGGAACTGGGCGTCGTGGCGGGCCGCCTGGCGGGTCGGGTTCCGGTTCGAAGGTGTCGAGCGCCTGGGTTCGGTGCAGCGCGACGGACGCCGCGACACCTGGACCGCGACCCTGCTGCGCGACGACCCGCGCACCCCGGTCGCACCGTGGCCCGCCACGACCGTCGAGGTCCCGCTGCCCTCGTAGACCCCGTGCACCCCGCCTGGCGCCGCTCCGTCCGGTGAGCGAACTGCAGGAAACGGCAGATATCGGATGCTTCCGTCGTCTACAGTGATCAGAGTGCTGACCGGCGACACCCTCTCCCAGTGGCTGCAGCGCCGGGTGGGCACGGTGGTGTACGGGCCGCTGGTCCAGCTGAGCCCGTCGGGGCTGGTGCGGGTCTCGGACCGGCCGGACTCGCACCAGGTCCGCATCGCCCTGCCGGTGGTGTACGGCGGCCAGGCGGCGGTGGCGCGGGCCGCGGTCGACGGCGTCGACCAGGCGCTGGCCCTGCGGGTGCAGGCGGTCTCGGCCCAGGCCGAGCGGGCCCGTCAGATGGAACGCCTGGTCTCCATGCTGACCGTGGCGCAGGCCGCCCGCGCCAACCCCGTGGCCTACCCGGCGGTGCTGCCGGTGCTGGAGTCGTTCGTGGTCACGGCGCCCGGCGACGAGATGGCGGTCACCAGCCCGGACGTGCAGTACGAGCTGTGGTGCGACCTCATGCCGTGGTGCCCGTCCAACCTCGTCGACTACCAGAAGCAGACCGGCCCGGCCGGTCCGGTCCCCAACCTCGTGCTGGCCCAGATGGTGCCGGTGATCAGCACCGTGCACACCGTGCACCGCAACCTCGGCATCATCCACCGGGACATCACCCCGGACAACGTGCTGGTCGACACCGCCGGGCGGCTGCTGCTGGCCGACTGGGGCGTGGCGCACACCATAGCGCCCGACCAGACCTCGACCTACACCCAGCTGGTCGGCAACCGCGGGTTCTGCCTGCCGCCGGAGACGCTGGCCGGGGACACCGCCGTCGGCCGGTACACCGACGCCTGGTACCTGGGCTGCCTGCTGGTCTGGATGCTGACCGGCCAGTCCCCCGGCCCCCAGCACGGTCCGACCTGGCTGCCGGAGGGTCTGCCCGGCGGGCGGGCCGGGGCCCACCTGGTCGAGGTGGTCCAGGGCCTGTGCTGGCCCGACCCGCGCCAGCGGATGGACCTGGCCGACGCCGCGACCCGGCTGCACCGCCTGACCAGCGCCGGCCCGGCCGAGTGGACCGGCCCTGCACCGGCCCGGCCCGTCTTCGTGCCACCAGCCGGTCCGGCCCAGGCTCAGCAGTCGACCACCCTGCCGAGCAGTCCTGGTGCCCCTGTCAGCGTGGCCCTGCCGCCGGGTGTGCCGCTGCAGGCCGTGGTTCTCGACCCGGTGGCCCGTCGGCCAGGGGCCCGGATCGCGACCCTGGTCAGCGTGCTGGTCGTGGTGGTGCTGGCCCTGGCGGGTGTCGTGGCCTGGCTCGTCACCCGGTCTGACTCGACGGCCGCACCCATGGCATCGCCCAGCACCACCGCGGTCGACCCGAACTGCTGGACTGCCACCGTCTACGGCGAGTGTCCGGCCTTCGACGTGTCCGCGATGTCCTACGCGGTGTTCCGGGGCCACAAGGACGACGGCGTCGAGGTGATCTGCTACCCGGTGCCCCGCGAGACCGACTCCGGTCTGAGGGCAGCACCGGAGACGATGGCCCAGTGCGGCTGGACGGACGCCAACATCTGGGTGTACATCACCAAGTTCGTCGATATCGACACCATGATGGACTATTACGGGATGAGCTACGAGGACCAGGAAGACCCGTCCTCTGACGTACCGCCGTTCGCGAGCGGACCAGACGGGCCGTCGTTCTACCACGTGCACGACGATGGCGTCCACCATGCCGTGTACTGCTTCGCCGAGCTGCCGATGTGCCTGGAGGCCTTCGGTTCCGACGACACGCCGATCCCCCTGTCGACCAGGTACTTCTACGCCATCCCTTCGAGCGAGGCCGACCGGATCGTCGAGTACCTCGCGGCCCAGCCGTAGCCCGTCAGGAACCGACTTGCTCCCCGGTGAGGCGTTGTCGCAGTGGCTGCAGCAGCGGCGCGGCTCGGTGGTGCGCGGTTCGCTGGTCCGGCTGACGCCGTCGGGGCTGCTCCAGGTCTCCGGCGCGCTGGACTCGCACCCGGTGCGGGTGCTGCTGCCGGTGCTGCGCGGCGGGCAGGCGGCGGTGGCCCGGGCGGTGCTGGACGGGACCGAAGGTGGGACCGAGCTGGCGCTGCGGGTGCAGGCGGTGTCGTCGCAGGCCGAACGGGTCCGGCAGATGGAACGTCTGGTCACCATGCTGACCGTGGCCGAGGCGACCCGGGCCGACCCGGCCCGCTACCCGGCGGTGCTGCCGGTGCTGGAGTCGTTCGTCGTCACGCTGCCCGGTGACCAGGTGCCGGTCGCCGCCCCGGCTGCCCAGTACGAGCTGTGGTGCGACGTCATGCCGTGGTGCCCGACCAACCTGGCCCAGGCCCGGCGTGACGCCACCGCCACCGCCGTCGACTGGACCCCGTCGGTCGCCCTGGCCCGGATGCTGCCCCTGGTGCGCACGGTGCAGGCCGTGCACGAGCACCTCAACGTCGTGCACCGGGACATCACCCCGAACAACGTGCTGGTCGACGCGGCCGGGCGGCTGCTGCTGGCCGACTGGGGCATCGCGCACACCGTAGCCAGCGACCAGACCTCGACCCGCACCGAGCTGGTCGGCAACCGCGGGTTCTCGCTGCCGCCGGAGATGCTGGCCGGTGACACTGCTGTGGGCCGGTACACCGACGCCTGGTACCTGGGCTGCCTGCTGGTCTGGATGCTCACCGGCCAGGCACCCGGTCCGCGGCACGGCCCTGACCTGCTGCCGGACGGGCTGCCCAGCGGCCGTGCCGCCCCGTACCTGGACGAGGTGGTCCGGGGCCTGTGCGAGCCTGACCCGCGCCGACGGACAGGCCTGGCCGACGCCGCGTCCCGTCTCGACCGTCTCCGGCTGGCCGGGCCGTCCGACTGGGGCCCGCCCCGTCCGGCCCCGCCGCGTCAGCCAGACGTGCCCCTGCCCGACACCCGCCAGCTCCAGCCCGCTGCCGCCCAGCCGCCCAGTCCTGCCCCCTTGGCGCGGGACCGACCGCGTCGGTGGCCCAGGTGGCTGGCTGCCGCGGTCGGGGTGGTGATCCTCGCGACGGCGGGTGTGGTGGTGTGGCAGAGGGCTGACCGGGACGCAGCCGACGCCGACGCCGTCACCTCGTCGTGCTGGGACGACCTGGAGGCCGCGAGCCGCACCGGACAGCAGCGGAAGGAAGCCTGGCCGGTCCGCTGCCCCGACCTCAAGGCTGCGGTGCTGTTCGACACGTTCCCGCTCAAGGCGGGTGTGCCCGACCCCGAGTGCTTCGAGTACGACATCGCCATCGGGGCTGACCCGGGCTTCCAGGGTTCCAGCTGGCTCGTCAGCTGCGAGTGGCCGGACGAGGGCCTCGCGGTGCAGCTGGGCTGGTTCCGCGACGTCCAGGCGAGCGTCGCGCACTACCAGCGCCACGGGTACGACCAGGACGCCGCCGACGCGCCGCGGTTAGTCGACGGTCCGGTCGGGCCGGTGTTCTCCCGTGCGCACGGCCAGACCATGAACGTCGCGTACTGCTACGAGGACCTCCCGGTCTGCATGGAGGTGTCCGGCACCCCGGCCACCATCGCCCGGACCGCCGACCGCTTCGAAGCTCTGACCAGCGACCAGATCCAGCTGGCCAACGAGCTCCTCGACGCTGCACAGTAGCAGAGCACCGGGCTTCACCCCCGGAGGGCGCAGGGGCAGCACCCGCAGGGAACGGTTCGCCCAGAACCCCCGTCTCACCCGCGATCCGATAAGGGTGCTCCAGTTCGTGGCTTCCACGCCGTTCCACCGTTTCGAAACGGTGGAACGGCGTGGAAGCCACGAACTATCACACCCTTATCGGTCTTATGGTTTGGGGGTGAGAGGAGGGGAGGGGCCAGATGCTCTGGTGCTGGTCCAGTCGCAGGCACGCACCTGGCGGTAGGACCAGACAGCGCCAACCGAGGAGCCGCTGCGACGCTGTACTACGTGCGAGACCTGCCGCGCTCTACCGTCCCGTATTTTTCGGTGACCTCCCGACCGTGTTCGTCGCGGGACGAAAGTCTTGCTCTGGCCGTCGCCCGTAACACCGTCCGCCGACGGGAAGAGCAGTCGGACAGGTCGTCGCTCTCGCCGCCCCACCGCGTCTATCAGCAGCTTCGCGTCTGGACGGTCGGAACTGCGACGGTCCGTCCGTCAGTTTTTCGGCACCGCGCGGGCGATAGGTCATCCAGGTGAAATCTGCCGCTTCGCACCGTTTGGTCTGGTAACTTGGAAGGCTTACAGGACGACTCCGAGTTGTGCGAGGGCTGTGTGATCCTTCTTGACGCCGATATCGTCACCGCCTGCCTGGAGCGCGGGCACGTGCACGCCAACCGGGCGCTGGAGGTTCTCGACACCGACGATACGCTGGCCATCCATCCGCTGACTTTCGCGCAGTGCGCGGTGGGGGCCGTCGACAAGGGTCACGACCTGAGGTTGCGCGCACTGGTGGAGCAGGTCGGGGTCGCGGTCTGGTCACCGGACCCGGGGCACTCCCGCCGGGTCGAGCACCTGCGCGTCACCACGTCGCTGAGCCTGCTCGAGTGCTGCGTGCTCGACGCCGCCGAGCGCGACAACGCCACCCTGGCCACCTTCGACGCCCGGCTGGCGCAGGTCGCGCGGGTACGGGCACGCCCCGTTCTCACCCTCACCGCCGCCGAACGACCGGCCGCCAACTGACGACCGCCCGTCTGCGTCATGGTCGGTCTCGCCGGGCCGTCCACCGGGTGACGAGATACCACCCGGCGAGCCCGAGAACAGCGGTGATCGCGACGGCACCCGTGAGGTTCTTGAGCAGCGAGATCCCGCCGCCGGCAGCGAAGATCCAGGACGTGGCCGTCTCGGTCCGGATGAGCACCCAGGCGGCGGTGTTCTCCAGGTAGTCGAGCACCGCGTTGGTCACGGCCGCCGCGACGGTGCCGACGGTCAGCCAGCGACGTGCTCCCAGGCGCGCCCCGAGCCAGGTGGCCCAGGCGCTGACCGTCGTCGCCAGGAGAGCGGGGTAGACGAGGTCGAAGACCTGCAGGCGGGAGTAGACAGCCAGACCCCGGTGGCCGCAGGCCGCGGCGAACGCGGTGGCGTCGTGCGCGTCCCACACGAAGCGGCTGTCGAGGGGCGCGCTGCCGCAGGCGGTGGTCGTGGCGGGGAGCAGGACGGCGAACATGAGCACCGCGGTCAGCAGGTAGGCAGCGGAGAGCACCCACAGCCCTCGACCGGGACGAGAGCCCGTCCGGCCGGGCACGTCTTCCGCGGGCGCCGGTCGCAGGTTCGTCGTCATCGCTCGCCCGACCCGGTCGCCCGGCCGTCGTGGCGCTGCTGCTCGGTACCCGGCTCGTCCTCTGGTCTCACCGGGGCGTCCCGGTGCCGGATCCACGCGATATAGCCGCGGACCTCCGCCAGCTGCGCGGCCGACAGGGGAGCGGGGTCGTCGGGCGTGGCTGCGGGGCTCTCCGGTCGCTGCGCCATCCCGAGGTCGGCGCGGACCGCGACCTCGAGCTCGTGGAGAGCCGACCCGATATGGTCCACCGGCAGGGCCAGCGACGCGGTCAGCGTCCGGTAGGCCGGGACGAACGCCGCCTGGGCCTCGGTCAGCCGCCTCTCCCCGGACGCGGTCAGGCGCACCAGCTTGGCCCGCCGGTCGGACGGGTCCGGCACCGCCTCCAGCACCCCCTCCCGCTGGAGGCGGGCGATCATGCTGGTCATGGTCGACAGCGGACTCCCGACCATCTCGGCCAGCCCGGTCGGGCTGCTGCCGCCGACGGCACGTAGCACCGAGCACAGCGCCATCTCGTCCGCGGACAGACCGACCGACGCGAGCCGGGACTGCATCCAGCGGCCGACCGCCTGGGCCAGGAACCAGGCGTCGAGCAACAGCGTGATACCACCAGTTCGTTCCACAGTGCAACGATATCGCCGCACCTCGGAGCAGACAAGCCCCTCCTGCAGTGAGCGGCTCGAACACGACTCCCGTCACGGCCCTGGGCTAGGAACAGTCCGCCCGGTCCAACCAATCCAACAAAACACCCCCACCTCATTCGTCAACCGATAAGAGTGATCCAGTTCGTGGGTTCCACGCCGTTCCACCGTTTCGAAACGGTGGAACGGCGTGGAACCCACGAACTAGCACACCCTTATCGGTTCTACAATTCGGCAGGGCTGGTGGGTGGAGGTATCTTTTGGACACGTCGGGATCGTGGGCTACCAGGTTTGCAGACCGTCCTGAAGCGGCAGAGCGGCAGCAACCCGGGAGATGAAAGGGCCCACGGTGGCCCACTCGTCAGCCTGGACGGTAACCCACACCTGGAGGGAGCAGTTTGGCGCTTCAACTCTGAGAGAGCGTCGCCCTTTTCGATTGGGACCTACGATCTTCAGGCTCATGTTGCTGATATGGAAACGCACGGCTACCGGGTATCCGTCGACTTGAAAGTTAAAGATCTCCAGGACTCGGCCGTCAAAGGCGAGTAAACGTGCACCGGCGCGCACCTCGGCCCATGCGCCAGGAACGGGACTCGAATATGTTGGTGCACCGTCTGGGGTGCCGTACGGCGGCGGGGTCCCGTAGGTGGGGGACCTTGCGGGATCGGTTTCGTCGGGCACCATGCGGTCAGCCTACATCGGCTAGGGCCAGTTCGGTCAGGCCGGGCTGACGTGCCCGAGCGGGCTCTGGCACCGCGGCCACCAGAAGCTTAGGTGCGACGGTCTACTAGCTAGTGTCCGACCCCGTCACCGCGGTAATAGCCGTGCCCCGTATCACCGTGGTAGAAACCGTCGGAGGGGGAACCCCAAGGCGGTGAAGGATCAGCGTCCTGACCGGTGCTGGTCCGCTGCGGGACGGTCGGTCCCGCGTCGCGCAGATTCTCCACGACCTCGAGCGGTTCGAGCGTGACGAGGATCTCGTCCTCGTCCAGGTGAGCCGGGTCGTAGAGCACGGTCGCCGGCATACCCACGGCCGGTATCGCGGCCGGGCCGAAGGTCGCCTTCTTGGTGACCCAGCGCTGCACCCCGGCATGGTCGGTGAACCTGACCGTGAACTGGATTAGCTTGTGGCCGTTGGTCATCGTGCCGGTCCACGCCGCCGCGGTGACGACACCGGGCGCCTGGCGCCCGGTGTCCAGCAGGTTCTGGGCCCGGGTGCTCTTGGTGCTCCGTTGGACGAAGGACCAGATGCTGAAGGCCAGGATCAGCGCGGCGACGACGGTGAAGGCGACCGGCAGCCATCGGTCGGTGGGCTCCACCAACCAGTACTCCTCCTGCTCGGTCGCCCGGCGCTGGACATGGTTGGACCAGTAGTACTCCGGCCCCGTCCACCGCACCCCCTGCAACCAGACCCCGCAGGCCGTGGCCACCGCGACCAGCGACAGCCCGTTGATCGGCAGCCCGGTCCCGCCGGTGAACCTCTGGCTCGCCGACCAGTACCACATCGGCATCCAGATGCCGACGACGATCCCCACGATGAGCCCCCACAGGTACGGCGGCCCCTCCGAGGCAGACATCTCGTTGACCCCCTGGGAGTCCATCCACAGGAACACCGCGACGATGCCAGCAATGCCGCGACCGAACAGGTAGCCGCACACCAGGCAGCCCGCCGCCGCGATCAGCAGTCCCAGGAGGCTGCCTGTCCCGCCCTTCTGGCGTTCCTGCCTGCGGGCGCGTTCCACTGCTGGGTCGACGGTGCTCATCCTGCTCAGCGTACCGCGCTGCCGTCCCCGTCCTTGGCGACCCGCGACCCGCCAGCCGCCAGCTCTGGCCGGGTTTCCGCGAATGGGCCGGGTCTGCAGACCCGGCCCATTCACGGAAACCCGGCCAGACCCGGAACCCGGAGACCTCGGAGCAGTCGCCCCAGCCGTCGAGAAAACACCGTGACCAAGGACGGGTCGCACCAGTAGCATGTCGCGGAGCACGACGACACGTAGCTCAGCAGCAGAGCACCGGGCTGGGACCCGGAGGGCGCAAGGGCAGCACTTGCCGTGTCGGCATGGACCAGCGCATCAGCTCTGGGTACGTGGCAGGCCAGCTGGCCGGCGCTCTGCGTACCAGCCAGGACGAGACTCAGGACCAGGCCGTCCGGCAGCGTGCCGCCGACCGGGTGCGGTCCTGGATGTCGGTGCTGGACGGGATGGCTGACGGCACGTTGCGCATCGGTTCGCGCACCCCGGTGGCGGACCTGCCGGTCTGGGTCACTCCGCAGGTGGTGCGGGGCGGTTTCGCCACCGGTCAGGCGCTGGCCGACGAACCGTGGGGCGAGGACGAGACCGTCCGGGCCCAGGCCCTGGGCCTGCCCCGGTCCCGGGCGGCGCTGCTGGCGTCCTGGCTGACCGACGACGGCCTGGCCCAGCTGACCGCCCTGCTCGACGCCCGGACCTACCGGGTGGTGCTGCCCGAGGACGCTGCGCTGCTGGTGGTGGCCTGGCTGGTACGGGCCGGGGCGGTGGACGCGGCCTGGGATCTGCTGGACACCCTGGCCCCGCTGGCCGACCGGCTGCGGTTCACGCCCCAGGTCGCCCCGGCCCGGCCTGGTCCAGGTGACGTGGTCGCCCGTCGCACCGCGGCGCAGGCCAGCCGGTCGTTGGCCCGGGTGGGTCCGAACCGGGCCGTCGAGACCCAGCGGGAGGTGCTGAGTCTCTGGCTGCCGCTGACCGACGACTTCCTGGCCCTGTGGTGGGACACCCGGGTCGACGGTGTCGTCGGCAGGCGTTGGACCGACGAGCACACCCAGATCGCCCGCGGCCTGCTCGCCCGGTACGACGCGGCGCTGGCCGCGAGTCCGTGCCGCAAGTACCGCGACCCGAAGGAGAACCTGCCCATCCTGGTCCGCGCCACCCAGGCATGGCTCCGGCTGGACGAGACGGCCGACTGCTTCGAGAGGCGTCGTCGCGAAGTGCAGTCGTACGCGACCCAGGTGGTGGACGCCATGGTCGCCAAGCGTGGCGAGCCCGGTTCGGAGCGGCTGGCCGGGCTGCGGCAGGTCCAGGCGGCGGTCGCCAGCGCTCCGGGTCGGGCACACCTGGCCCAGGTGGCCTGCGACCGGTTGGCCGACCTGCCCGCCGACCAGGGCATCGACGACGTGGCGGCGGTGCTCGGCCCGGTCACCGCCGCCGAGTCGGACCGGGCGCGAGCCAGGGCCGACCGGTTCGACGTGCCTGCTGGTGCGCTGATGCCGCCGGTGGTCGCACGTCGGGTCCGCCTGGCTACCGCCGCGCCGGTCGAGGATCTCGTCGCGCAGGGCGTGGTCCCGTCGTCCGAGGTGCTGGCCGAGCTGGTGCCCGACCTGACCGCCCAGCAGGTCGGCGCGTCGTACGACGACCCGGCGCTCGGCCACCTGATGGCGCTGACGTACCAGGCGTTCCGCCGCCGCCGCGGGTTGCTGCTGCTGGACCTGGCCCACCAGGTGCGCTTCGACGAGCTGCCCTGGGTGGCCGCCGTGGCCGACCGGGCGACCGGGCGCCCCGACGACCCGGTGGCCGTAGGCCGTCGCCTGGCCGCGCTGGCCATCGACGCCTTTCCCACCACGATCCTGCCCAACCCCCTGGTCAGCGAGCTGTCCACCTTGCTGCGCGGGCTCGACCTGCCGCTCACCGAGGAGCTGGCGGCGGACATCTTCACGGGCCGGTTCTCGGCCAAGTTCCCCCACGCGGCGGTGCGGGCGGCGACCTGGCTGACCGGTTCGCTGTACCAGCGCTACTACGACCTGCCCTGGGACGAGGTGCTCGTCGCAACCTCGGTTCTGCGGTCGCCCGCCGGAGAGAAGATCGACATCAACACCTGCGACAAGGCTGCCCTCCGGACGGTGTTCGGCCCCGTGACGACCAAGCGGGTGCTCGCGGCTCGGCCCTTCGTCTCGGTGGACGAGCTGAAGCAGGTGCGGGGCATCGGTCCGGTGACGCTCGCGCGGCTGGGTCTCGACCCCCAGTGGTTCGCCAACCTGTGCGCACGCGACGTACCGTCGGGGAGGTCACACTGGTCGGTCGCCCACAACGGCATGATCATCGAGCGCCAGCAGCAGCTGACCACGCACAATCTGGCGGTGCTGCTGGGTCTGGGGGGTGTCGTGCCGACCCGCCCCTGGGCTGATCTGGCCGCCGACGCCCTGGCCGCCATGGTGCGCCTGCTGGTGCTGGCCCAGTCGCAGGACCGCCCGCTGCCCACTGTCAAGGACGCTGCCTACGCCCTGCGCCAGGGGCTGGTCTTCGCGTCCCGCGTCGACGCGGCGTCGGTGACCGCCGTCCTGGATGCCACCGCGACCCGACGGGGTGCCGACCGCTGGCCGGTCGCCGCGGTCCTCGACGGGGTCCGTCACGTCGCCGCTGGTGGTTGCTTCGCCGCCGACGGCACCTGCCCCGGCGGTGGTCGCCGTCTGGTCGGCTGGACCGTCGGCCCGCACTGGGCCGCCCGGTCACGTACCTGGCAGTAGGACCCGACCTCGTCGGTCGGGTCGACACCGGCTGCAGTGGTGCCGCAGGTGGCGCCACCCGGTTCGAGGGTTGCACGCCGATCAGGTGATTCCAAAACTCTCGAATCGACGACAGAGTATCGAATCGATGCGACGTACCGGTCGGCAACCCCGGCGAGAGCTCCCGCAAGCACCCCGATCCGGTTGCGTAGCTCCCGGACGGGCCCGGCGGACGGCACCCGTAGCCGGTCAGACACGCATCCGCCTACCACCCGCCCGGTCTGTACCTCTGCCAGGCGCACGACGACGGTCCGGCACGAAGACCAGACACGAAGACCTCCCACCAGATCATGAGTACCAGTCCGTCGGCCAGGCCCAAGACACCCAGCGGCACGAAGACCAGGTATGAGACCTCCCGCGGCCATGGCATCAGTCCGTCGGGCGGTCAGGTCCAGGCGGCGATCTCCCGCACGACGAGTCCGGATGGTGGGTTGGTACAGACGGAAGACAGGGGACCCAGGAACCGCGCACAAGCCGGGCGGGTGGTAGGCGGATGCGTGCCTGACCGGCTACGGGTGCCGTCCGCCGGGCCCGTCCGGGAACTACGCGACCCACACCAGACCAGCCGCGTCGCCGGTGCGACACTTTCACCGGAGTCTTCGGCCCCCGGACCGTCCGTGCGACACTTCGACGCCAGAACGACACTTCGAAGAGTCGCTCTGGCGTCGAAGTGTCGCACGGACGGACCCCCGATGGTCCGTCAGGTGAAATTGGCCGCTTCGCACCGCCAGGAGGTCAGAAAGCACCTTCGCGGGCGACCAGGAGAACATAGGTCCTGGCAGCGGAAAAGCCCTCTCCGGGGCGCGGCCAACCCATCGCGGCGAGAGCCGCCGACGCTGGTGCGTGGTGCTGGCCGTTGATACGTACCTCGGCGGTTTCTAGCCCGGGCCCACCGGCCAGATAGATCTTGATCCCGTTGAGCATCTCGCGATCGAGGCCCGGTTCGACGACAGGTGCAAGGTCGTGCCACGGATGCTCAGAGCTGAGCCACTCCACGACAGCACGACGCTCGCTGCCGACACCGTACCCCGTCACCGCCCCGCCGATCATGTGCCAGCCAGGAAACCCTTCCGGATCGGCCGACTGGAAGTGGCCCGCGTGCTCACCGTGCTGCGTGAGCAGCTCGAGCACGGCACTTCCCGTCGTGGTCATCCACATGCTGACCGCCTGGCGGGTGGCCTCCACGGGATCGTCGGCCAGCCCTGAGACGCAGTCGAAAATCGTCGTCTCCGCAGGATTGTCGACATTCAGGACGAACTCGAGCCCAAGGTGTTTCGGGCCGGCGTCGCAATAGTCTCGGACGACGACCGCGAGCGTGGTCCCAGGCGCACTGATGAACTCACCGTCGACGGTCCATCCTCGGTCGAAGCGTTCGTTCAGCGTCTCCGCCACCAGGACGGCTCGGTCATGATCGGTCAGCCCTGGGCTCATAACGCCATCCTAGTCAGCCGTCTTGACCTTTCACCGGGACCACGGTCAGGTAACGGCCCGCTCCTGCGGAGGTGGTGTCGAGCCGGATCAGCCCGCGCGAACGTAGTTCGGTCACGGCCCGCCGAGCCTGGGCGAGGGGCAGCCCAGTCGTATCCGCGATGCTCGCCACGGTCAGACCGGGATGACGCCGGATGGTGTCGGAGACCAGCGCAAGGTTGGAGCCTGGTCGAGGTTCACGGACCGTGGTCGATCCGGGTCGGGCAGGTTCTTCGGGAGCAGATCGGCTGAGCATGACGGTGAACCGGATACCAGCGTCGAAGTAGCGCGCCGGGGGCAGGGCAGCGTCGGCCAGCTCCTGGGTAACCAGCGGCAGTCCGGTGGCCAGTGCCTCGATGATCCGTTCACCACCGGGGACGGTGCGGACGTCCTGGCAGATTCCGACCAGGGTCGGGTTGCGTGCGCTGGTGACGTGCTCACGTCCGAGCCGGTCGACGGTGATTCCGTGGAGGCCTCCCGGGTTAGCGATGACGAGCTTTGACTCGGTCAGCCTGATCTCGACGGCCTGGCCTTCAGCCCATGCGGCAAGGTCGCGGTGGACCAGCGCGTTGGCGACCAGCTCGCGCAGAGCAACCAGCGGATAGTCCGGCATATCGCGCAGGTGCCCGTTCGACAGCTCTCGTGTGGTGGTTCCGACGTTGGCCGTCAACCACTCCATCGTGGCGTCGAGCATGGCCGGGACGGGGCCGTCGATCACGGCTGCGTTACGGGCCCGTTCACCTCGCCGTCCGGTGACGACGGCCACCTGGACCAGCATCCGGGGATAGTACTGCTGGGGGTAGCTGCCCAGGGCGAGCAGGCCCGCGACGGTGAGCTCGCCGCCGCTGGTGGTGACACCGGCCCGGCGCAACAGCTCGGGTGGATCGTCCAGGAACCGCCGCAGTCCGGCCCGCCCGCGCGTGGCGAGCGAGTCCCGCCACGATGCGACAAGGTCCGGGTCCAGATCATCGGTCGACGTGCCGGGCACGGGTTGCCGGTCCGTGTGCGGTGCGGTGCGGCCCGCCAGAAACCCCTGCTGCTCCAGTGGCGAGAGCTCGTAGTCGCCGTCGTGGCTGCGCAGGTACGCCTTGCCGGTGGAGGTGATACGACACGGCTTGTCCGCGGTGTCGCACTCGGCAACCTCGGCGATCACTACCGCCTTGCCGTCGATCTTCACGTCGGTGATGTCCATGCGGACGGGAGGGGTGAACGTGCGTGCCCGCGACCCGAGCCCTTGCTTCAAGGCGTTCGGGTCGCCCAGCCCGACAGGTTTGAATCCCTTGGCCTCGTCCAGACCGAGAACCAGGATGCCACCACCGGGCAAGTTCGCGAGCGCGCTGAGTGTAGGAGTGACGGAGTCGGGCAGTCCACCAAGAGCCGACTTGACCTCGATCCTGGCGGTGTCGCCACCGGCGAGGCTCAGCGCGTCCAGCAGCTCCTTCACGTCGACGGGCATCGTCGGTTCCTTCCCGTGTCGTCCCGGGCGTCACCCCAGGTGTCCACGCCTGTCCAAAAAGGTTCATGGACAGTCGTGGACAGTCGTGGACAGTCGTGGACAGTCGTGGACAGTCTATGGACACCTCCTGACGCTCGCCGGTGGACACGCTCTGGCGCGGACCTCTGACGGTGATAGCGACCAGGCGGCACCCGAGGTACGAGGTACAGCACGAGGTACGAGGCTATGACCTCGTACCTCGTGCCGTACCTCGTACCTCACGGGTCAGTGCTGCGACCTGACCAGGCAGGGCACAGGTCGCGGACGATCTCGCTGGCCTCGACGGCGGTCAGGTCGGTCGGTGGGCGCAGGCTGACGGTCCATCCTGGTCAGCCGTCTTGACCTCTCACCGGGACCACCGTGTGCAGCCCGCCCCAGCTGATCGGACTGTCGAACGGGTTCTGGCCCGATCGCCAGCGGTGCAGGCGGTGACGTTGCCACTGGCAGAGCCAGTGGACGGGGTCGGCGGACGCGTGGGCTCGGTCCACCGCGAGGGTGAGGGCGACGAGCGGGTCCGCGCCCGGGGCGTCCTGGTCGACACCTGCCTCGGCCGAGCGGCCGAGCTCGGTGAACCACTGACCGGTCGGCAGCGGCCACAGCAGGCCGGTGACCAGCTCGGCGCCGCGGCACAGCACCGCGTGGACCAGGCCGTAGGCGTCACGGGTGCGGGCGTCGTCCCCGCTGGCGCAGGCGATCAGCGCCACCCGGGCCGGCCAGCGCGAGTCGTCGGCCAGTATGTCGCTGGCTGCTAGGGGACGGTGCGCACCGAGCGGTGCGGCGTTGCCCGGCCCGGCCGCCGAGCAGCACAGGTGCAGCGCTGGTTCGCTGGTGACACCGTCGGTGAGGGCGACGGTGCTGACGTGCCCGAGGTAGAGCAGCCGGGCCGGTCGCGTCGCCAGGGCCTCGGTCAGCCAGGCCCGGTCCTGGTCACGGCGGCGGAACATCCCAGCGGACGGACCGGCCGGCTCGGGTGCCGGCTGGCCGACCAGCCGACCGGAGTCCAGGTAGGTGCGCAGGCGGCGTTCCAACGCGCTACCTGCGGGCATACGGCCCAGGACCGAGCCCAGCGCCGAATCCGCCGGGAACCCGGGGACCCGCGGGTCCAGCACCGCGACCACCCCGTCGGTCGGGGCGTCCGACGGCGGGGTGTCCGATGGTGCGGTGTCCGACGGCACAGTGTCCGACGGCGGGGCGTCCGACGGCACAGTGTCCGACAACGCGATGCCCGGAGCGGCGCGGACCGGCAGTCCGAACGGCGCCAACGTGACCACGTCCACCAGCTCGACCAGCCGGGTGTCGGGCGGGCGGGCGTCCGGGCCGGTCGGTCCGGCCGGGGACGGGCAGTTCTGGCTGCTGTCGGCCGGGACGACGAGCAACCCCCAGGGCACCTGGGCCAGGTCGCCGTCGGCGCGGACCCGCAGCCGCCCGACTCCCCGGGCGGTCAGCTCCAGGTCGGTGACCAGCTCGGGTGGGAGCAGCTGTTGGCCGAGCCGCCGCATCAGGTCCACCTCGGTCGGCCAGTGCAGCAGCCCCGAGGGTCTCACCGGCTGGCTGGTCGGGGGGGACGACAGGGCGGCGCGGCTGGCCCGGGCCAGCTCGGCCAGGGGAGCGTCCAGCCGGTCGTGCGGGACCCGGATGCTGTGCATCCGTCCGGTGGGGCGCCGCCAGCACAGGTACACGTCGCCTGGTTCGGCCGCCACCAGATCGAGACCGTCGGTGCTGGTGCAGGCCTCGGACGTGCGGGCCTCGTCGCGGAACGGTCGGCCGTACCGTTCGACCGCGGTCCACGCCATCTCGGCCAACGGGTCTTCGCCGCCGACCAGGACCCGGGGCGGCCGGGGATCGTCCCCGGTCAGCCGCGGCGGGACGATGGCGCACCGGTGCGCGGCCAGCGCCGCGACCAGGTCGTGCCGACCGCGGTCGTGGGCCAGCCGGACGACGGTGCCGGTTCCGCTGGCCCGTCCGACCTGCTGCCACGACTGGCGCAGGTTCTGGGGCAGGTCGATCCGCCAGACGTCCATGACCAGGGCCGCCGTCAGCGCCAGGCTCAGGGCGGACTCGGAGAAGGCGTCGGCCAGCTGGTCGCGCGAGGTGATGAAGTCGAACGTGACCGCGAGCTCGACCGACTCGGCCCGGGCCGCCCGGCGGGCCGCGTCGCGCAGCTGCTCGGCCCGGCCCGGATCGTGCGGCAGCGTCTTCGCCAGCAGGGCATAGCTGCCTGCGACGACGGCGGGCGCCGCTGTCGCTCCGGCCGCCACGGTGTACCAGTCGCGGGCCACGTCGACCTGCCCGTCGGCCTGGGCGATCGACCCCAGCGTGGCCGCCGCGTGGGCCAGGGACTCGCCGCCCTGTTCGTGCTGGGACCGGGCGACGACGTCCAGCAGCAGCGGGACCGCGCGCGGCGGGTCGAGCAGAGCCGTGGTCACCGCCTGTCCCAGCCGTGCCAGCTGGTCCTGGGCTTGGGTCCGGGCCGGGTGGTCCAGGATCTGCCCGTACAGCGCCAGCGCCCGGTCCAGGTCGCCCAGGTAGCGGCAGGCCTGGGCCAGGTTGCGGACGGCCGAGAGCATCGACTCGCCGCCCACCGCACGACCCAGCTCGACCGCTGTCTCGGCCCGCCGGAGAGCCTGGGTCATCTGGCCGTGGGCGAAGTCGACCAGCGTCCAGACGTTCATCAGGTCGAGCCGCAGCACCGGCCTGACATCGCAGGTCTGGCAGATAGCGTCGGCCCGGCGCAGGCGCACCTGGGCCCCCGCGATATCGGCCTGGGCCAGGCAGACCATCGCGGCGTCGGTGCAGGCCTCGACCGCCCGGTCGGCGGCCGCGGTCGCAAGGTCGCCTCCCGGGCCGATCAGCTCGTGGCACAGCGTGACCGCCTCGTCGAGACCGGCCAGGGCCGTCCGCGCGTCCGACGAACCGCACCAGGCGAGGCTGGCGTCCAGGACCAGGGCCCGGATCCGCAGCAGCTGCGCCGCCGGTCCGGGCGGCAGGTCGGGCAGGCCGGCGTGGACCGCGGCCAGCGCCGCCCGGAAAGCCGGATCTGGTATCTGCATCACCCGCAGCGTGTCCAGCAAGGCCGACTCCAGCGCGGTGAGATCGGCGGCGACAGCGTCGAGCAGTCCGTCAGTAGTCATCGTCCGTCGCTGCCGTTCGCTCGGCCTGCCACGGGTCGGTCACGGCCGGTCCGGGGCCCGACAACCGGGTGTCTGCGGTTGGGTCTGATGGGGTGCTGGCGGCGGCCAACCGGGTGCGGGCCAGGGCCCGGACCGACTCGTGCCAGTGCTCGGCGGAGCGGACCGCTCGGTTCTCCGGTGCGAACCCGGGAAGGTACAGCCGCACCCGTCCGGGCGCCGGGCCTGGTTCGGTGCCGGTGGCCTCGCCCAACCAGCAGCGGCCGAACGCGTCGGAGTCCGGGCCGAGCTCGACGCGACGGCCCGGCGTGTCAGCCACCAGTCGCGCCTCGGTGGCCACCACGACCGGACCGGCCGCCGCCCGCACCTGGAGCCACCAGTGGTCCAGGTCCTGCAGCAACCGCCACGACACCGCCCGGTCGGAGGCGTCGACCCAGCCCGGGGGCAGGTCGGACCACCAGGTGCCGCAGACGCCTGTGCTCACGCTCACCCCCACGGCCGCCGCCGGGCCGTCGCCCGCCGGACCGGCCGCCAGTGCGTAGCGGTCGGACGCGGGGCGCCAGAGCGTGACGACGGCGGGCAGCGGCGGCCCGGCTCCGTCGAAGAGCAGGTCGAGCCGGGCACCGAGCGGGTCCAGCTCGGCGCGCAGAACGGCGGGGTCGAGCGCCGGGATACCGTCCGTCGTCGAAGCGGGCCACCAGGCCGACAGCCACGTCCCGAAAGCGAAACGGGCCGCCGCCGCTGGCAGCCACTCCAACCCGGGGGCGCAGTCCACGACCGGGGCGACGGCTGCGTTCGTGGGAGCGGCCGTGTGCGGGGGAGCGGCCGCGTCGGCCGCCGCCAGAGCCGCATCACGTCCGTACAGCGCCCACAACCACTCCTGGGCGCTTGCGACGTCCTCCAGCACCACGACCGGCGGCCGGGTCAGCGTCGCGTCCGGGTCGAGGCCGTCCGGACCGACGTCCCAGGGCCAGGCCAGCAGACCGCCGCTGACCACGAGAGTCACGGGTGGCACCGGGTCGGCGGGCAGTCCGTCGGGCGTCAGCTGCCCCACCAGCCCATCGGGCCCGACCTCGGACACCTGGTGGTCGGGCCCGACGATGACCGCCCCGTCCCGCACGGTGATGCCCAGCGGGCTCATCGCCGTGCTCCCTGGGACGGGTTGGCCGGTCCCCCGGACACCACGCCGGCGTCGGGCTCGCCGTGGAGCCGGGTCAGCGCCGTCCGGACCCGGGACCGGCCGTCGAGCAGGACGGAACGGAACACCCCGAGCAGCAGGCTCTGGATCTCCTCGGTCCCGCGGGGGAGAGTGCCTCTGGTCTCGGCGCCGTGCAGGCGGACCCACAGCCGGCGCAGGTAGGGAGCGATGGGCCCGTCGTCGCGGGCGGGCCCGGGCGGGCTGGTCGGCTGCCGCTGCGCCCAGGCCAGCCACGACTCCCGGCGACACATACCGGCGACGATGCGGTGGGCCCGGGTGTGGTGGTCGGGGTCTGGCAGCCCGGTGACCAGCAGCGTCCCGACGACGAGCAGGGCGCGGCTGGTCTCGGTCAGCACCTCCCACGGCTGGCAGGCCCGGTCGACCTCCTCGGTCAGCAGGTCCACCAGGTCGGGCAGCACCGTCCGGTCGCTGGAGTGCTGCAGCAGGCCCAGCACCCGGGCGGCGATGCTGCGGTCCCACGGGCACCGCGCCGGGGCTGGGCCGTCCAGCGCCGGGCGGGCTGGTCGGGCCAGCTCGGTCAGGCCGAGCTGCCGGGCCCGAGCCGGCTCCGGCAGCACCGTCGGCCAGCGGTCGGCCCGCAGAGCCCGTCCGGTCCGGCTCCCGACGCCCGCGTCGACGATCGTCGTCCACGCCGGCTCGGCCCGAGGCCGCGCCTGGTCCACGTCTTCGGTCTCACCCGGGAAGCCAAAGCTGTCGAGGAACGACCGGCAGGCGTCCTCGAACAGCTCTTCGGGTGCCGGATCTACCGCGGGAGACTCGTCCCACCCGGCGGTCAGCCGGTGGGACAGCCTTGACCTGAGGTGCGGATCGGCCAGTGCGTTCCGTAACGCCGCCGCCGTCCATTCGCCTCGGGTCTCGGCAATCTCGTCGAGGGCGGCGGTCGCTGTCGCGTCCGCGGCCGGGTGTGGGTCACCTGCGGCGAGCGCGGCGAGGTCACCGTGGCGCACGGCCAGCTCGAACGCCTTGGGATAGCAGGAGTCGCGGGAGATCTGGTCTTTCGCCGGGTGGGTCGCCAGGTGCCGTACCAGCAGGGCGAACCACGCCGCCGTGGCGCGCAGCTGGTGGCGGTGCGCCGCCATGAGCTGTTCGACCACGGTGACTCCGGTTTCTTCGAGGACGGCTGCCGCCAGCTCACGGTGCAGGGAAGGCCGGAGCACCAGGGGCAGCAGGACGAGCTTCACGGTGCGGCTGAGCGGTCCACCGTCAGGAGCCGACAGTGGCTCCAGCCCGGGTCCGAGCCGCCGCCAGGCGCTGTCGATCACCTCTGTCCTGGGTGTGCGGCTCACCCGTCGAGCGTATCACCCGACCGGAATCGAGCGGTGGGAAATAGGCACGCTTCTCGTCGTCTGATATCAGAAGAGCTCGACGTTCATTTCGAGTACCCGCTAGGCGTCACCGCGGTAATAACCGTGTCCCGTGTCGCCGCGGTAGAAACCGTCGGAAGGGGAACCCCAGGGCGGCGGCGGATCAGCGTTCTGAGCGGTGCTGGTCCACTGCGGGACGGACGGTCCTGTCGCGTCGCGCAGCTTCTGCTCCACGACCTCGAGCGGTTCGAGCGTGACGAGGATCTTGTTCTCGTCCAGGCGGGCCGGGTCGTAGAACACCGTCGCCGGCATACCGGCGGACGGCATACCGGCCGGGTCGAAGGTCGCCCGCTTGGTGACCCAGCGCTGCACCCCGGCATGGTCGGTGAACCTGACCGTGAACCGGATCAGCTTGCGGCTGTTGATCTCCACGCCGGTCCACGTCGCCTCGGTGACGACACCGCTGGCCCGGCGCCCGGCGTCCAGCAGGTTCTGGGCCCGGGTGCTCTTGGCGTTCCGCCGTGCGAAGAACCAGATGCCAGCGACCAGGATCAGCACGGTGACCACGGCGAAGATGATCGGCAGCCACCGGTCGGCGTAGTACATGATCCAGGCGTATGTCCCCCACGGCTTACGCCACGACTCCAGGTCCGTCCCCATCGTCCCGTAGCCAACCTCGGCCGGTGCCTCCCACCGGGCCGTCTGCAACCAGACTCCGTAGGTCGCGCCTGCGGCCATCAGGGTCAGGCCGTTGACTGGCAGGCCGGAACCGCCAGTGAACGTCCGGCTTGCTACCGCGTACCAGACGGGCATGAGGAAGCCAGCGAACGACCCGACGAACACCCCCCAGAAGTACGGGGGTCCTGCCGGGCTGGACGTGCTGTTGAGCCCTTCGGAGGCCATCCACCGGAACACTCCGGTGATACCCGCGATGCCGCGGCCGAACAGGTAGCCGCACACCAGGCAGCCTATCGCGGCGACCAGCAGGCCCAGGAGGCTGCCTATTCCGCCCTTCCGGCGTTCCTGCCGACGGGCGCGTTCTACCGCCGGGTCGACGGTGCTCATGTCTGCTCCGGTCTGTGTCCGCGGCCGTCGTCGACCGCGGGACGAGAGGCTATGCCGGACCCGGCGGTTACCGATCCCACGGAGCCCGTCCCGGGGCAGCGACCGGCGAGGGGAACGGTGTTGCGGGGTTCGTCAACCGAGTCGCCTTCAGCCTGGATTCTGCAACAGGCTCCGAAGTGCCGTTCTGGCGTGAAAGGGTCGCACGGGACTGGGTTGCGGTGGTTCAGGCCTGCATGTCGACGAAGCGGGAGTAGTGGCCCTGGAAGGCGACGGTGATGGTGTCGGTGGGGCCGTTGCGGTGCTTGGCGACGATCAGGTCGGCTTCGCCGGCGCGGGGGGACTCGCGTTCGTAGGCGTCCTCGCGGTGCAGCAGGATCACCATGTCGGCGTCCTGCTCGATGGAGTTGTGGACGGCGATACCGTCGGCGACGAAGTTGTGGGTGCCGCGGACGGTGGCGTCGTAGACCGGGCGTTCCCCGAGGGGTTCGACCGACACCACCGGGTCCCAGGCGATGTCGTTGACCGCGTCGAGCTCCAGGTCGGCCGCGTCGAGCAGGTCGGCGATCTCGGCCAGCGCGGCCCGGGCCGAGGTGTCAGCGGGAAGGCTCGTCGCGGTCGGGCTGCCAGGCAGCGGGATACCCAGAGGCGGGGACGTGACGGTGCTGTCCGCCGGTCCCTCGGTCCGCGGACCCAGGGGTTCCACCTGGGCGCGTCCGTCCCGCTGGCGGACGACAGCGTCCCGCAGCGAGACCCGGGCCGCAGCGGCCGGGGCGCGGGGAGCGGCGACCTGGGGTACCGGACCGGACAGCGCGGGACGCTGCGGCTGGCTCGGCACCCGGTCGAGCACGGCCCGGACCTGCGCCCATACCGGACCGTCCGCCACCCGGGCGGCACCGTCGGCCTGCTGGGCCCGGACGGTCCGCAGCAGCCGGGCAGCGGTCGGCTCCTGGGCGCCCACCACCCCGATCTCCTGCAGGAACCGGCGCTGGTCGTCCCGGCCGACGATCTCCAGCCGCGCCCCCCGGAAGTCGCCCGCACCCACGACGCGGCTGCTGATCCCGAACCGGAGCAGCAGCCCGGCCACATCGTCGAGCATCCGGCGCGACCCGCAGCGGTAGCCGATCACCCCGCTCCGGCCACCAGGCAGGCTGCTGGGCCCGTGCCGGTGCACCACGACCGACCCGGCCGCCGACCACAGGTGCCGCAGGAACAGCGCGACGTGCCGCTTCGGCAGGCTGGCCACGGCCTCGGGGACGAAGCGCCCGGTGGCGCCGACCCGCAGCAGACCCAGGTCGTCCAACCAGTCGGCCACCTGGTCGCGACCGGTCGCGTCCTGGCGCTCCAGGTGCACGACGAGCGCCCGGGACCCGTGCTCCACAGCCCTGGCACCGAGCACCGGCGCGGCCTGCCCGACCGCCTCGGCGCAGTCCGGGTCGCAGGTCAGGTACCGCACCGGTTGGTCCAGCCCGTACGCCCCGCCGCCCAGCAGGTGCGCCAGCAGCACGACGCGCCGGGCGTCCCACTCGGTGACCAGCCCCGGGGCGGGCACGTGCCGGGGCACCCCGATCCGCGTCCCGACCGTCAGGGACTCCAGCGGACGCCACCCCGCGGCGGTGAGGAACGGGTGGTTCGCGGTGGCCACCACCTGCTTGCCCGAGGCGGTGGTCAGCCGGAACACCGGCCGCACCCCGGTCGGGAAGACGTGGGTCAGGTCCCGGCGCACATAGCCCAGCCGCTCGTCCAGCGCCCAGACCGGCACGTCGCGGGCCCCCAGGGCGTACAGCTCGCCCAGGGTGGTGCTGGCCCCGGTGTCGGCCCGGAGTACTTGGGTGTCGGCCACCAGGCAGCCGGACTCGCGCAGGTCGGACATCTGCGGTTTCTTGTCCTGGCGCTGCTCCGGTCCGCGGTTGAGCTGGGAGATCGCGATCAGCGGCACCTCGAGCTCTTTGGCCAGCAGCTTCAGCGCCCGGGAGAACTCCGAGACCTCCTGCTGGCGCGACTCGACCCGTTTGCCCGACGACATCAGCTGCAGGTAGTCGATGATGACCAGCTTCAGGTCGTGCCGCTGCTTCAGGCGACGGCACTTGGCCCGGATCTCCATCAGCGACATGTTCGGCGAGTCGTCGATGAACAGCGGCGCCTCCGACACCCGGCCGCAGGCCTCCGCGACCCGTTTCCAGTCGTCGTCGCCCATCTGCCCGGTGCGCAGCTTCTGCAGGTGCACCCGCGCCTCCGCGGCCAGCAGGCGCATGGTGATCTCGTTACGGCTCATCTCCAACGAGAACACCACGGAGGTCAGGCCGTGCTTGATCGAGGCCGAACGGGCGCAGTCTATTCCCAGGGTCGATTTGCCGATGGCTGGCCTGGCGGCGACCACGATCATCTGCCCGGGGTGCAGCCCGTTGGTCAACCGGTCCAGGTCGGCGAAGCCGGTGGGCACCCCGTGCAGCCCACCGCCGCGCCCGGCGACCGCCTCGACCTCGTCCAAGGTGTCGGGGATCAGCACCGACAGGGGCAGGTAGTCCTCGCTGGCCCGGCGCTCGGTGACCGCGTAGACCTCGGACTGGGCGGTGTTCACCAGGTCGTCCACGTCGCCGCCGTCCGAGCCGTAGCCGAGCTGGACGATCCGGGTACCAGCCTCGACCAGACGGCGCAGCACGGCCCGCTCGCGCACGATCCGGGCGTAGTACCCGGCGTTGGCCGCGGTCGGCACCGACGCGATGAGCGTGTGCAGATAGGGCGCCCCCCCGATCCGGCCCAGCTCGCCGCGCTTGGTCAGCTCGTCGGCGACCGTCACCGCGTCGGCCGGTTCGCCCCGCCCGTACAGGTCGAGGACGGCCTCGTAGACGATCTCGTGGGCGGGCCGGTAGAAGTCCGGGCCGCGCAGCTGTTCGACGACGTCGGCGATAGCGTCCTTGGAGATCATCATGCCGCCGAGCACCGACCGCTCGGCGTCGAGGTCTTGCGGCGGGGTGCGTTCCCCCGCCCGCTGCTCGTCGGCAGCGAACCCGTACTCCAGCTCTTCGATCGTCACTGGCTTCCCATCCGTCCGCGTCGCCCGTCTGTCACGCCCGGGACGACGGGCCCGCGGCGCCGTGCGGGGCACCCGGCCGCGTTGTCGTCCATCGCGATAGCGCTGCTACCGCTCCCTCCTCTGCCTTGTCGTGCACCCGGCCTGACGCCGCTCCTGTCCTTCGTCCCGGGTGCGACAGACCACCAGTCCTACCAGGTGCCACCCACACACCAGCGGCCCGAGCTGAGCGCTACGCCCCGCGTGCGACGAACCTAGGCCGGAATGCCCGATCCGACCACGTCAGGCTGTGCACACCGCTGTCCACAGCTGTGGACGACCCAGGAGCCCTGTCCACAGATCACCGCGAGGCATGTGGACGCCCCGGGTGAATTCGACGCCGCCCACGACCAGCACCAGCACCGACGCTGTGCACCGGGTGAGGAAGCCGCCCCAGGCACCATCCGTTCACCTGCTGGACATATTGATGAGACGACGGACCGCCAGACCACAACCGCGACCACAGCCCGGCATGGTTTGTCCAGGAGCAGGCAAAAAGGCGAGACGACAAGACCACCCAGCCCCGGTTCAGACCACCACCCGAGCCGGCGGGGCGAACCCGCTACGCACCAAGGGCAATACGGCAGGGGGGGGGGGGGGGGGGGTGGGGGGGGGGCCGGGGGGGGGGGGGGGGGGGCGGGGGGGGGGGGGGGGGGGGGGGGGGGGGGGGGGGGGGG
>WRMB01000027.1 GCA_009777345.1 Micrococcales bacterium
GGAGGGGCGCCCGGGGGAGCTTTGGGCTTGCACGCCCACCGCTCGCACGGGAGCCCATCCCTCACCGACCGAGCACTTCAGATCAGCGCGGGACGAGCAGTCTTGGACGAAGCAGTCGCACCAGACCGGTCGCGACGGGTCCACCGGACACCCGGTTGACGGGTATCGTCTGCGCTGGAGTACTGTCTGGCCCCCGCGTCGACCGACGCGCCCCTGACCGAAGAGGAGCCATGCGCCCATCCGCCCGCCGCCGCACCGACCGCGGGGTCGTCCGACACGCCGGAGGTCGGTCCTGATGAGCACGCTGCTGGCAGGTCGCTACGAGCTGGGCGAGTCCATCGGGCGGGGCGGGATGGCCGAGGTGTACATCGCGAACGACCAGCGGCTGGAACGCACCGTGGCGGTCAAGGTGCTGATGCCCGACTCCGCGCACGACTCGTCGTTCGAGGAGCGGTTCCGGCGCGAGGCCAAGGTCGCGGCGACGCTCAACCACCCGGCGATCGTCGCGATCTACGACACCGGCGAGGACGTGCCGCCCCACGGGCACCGGGTGTCGTACATCGTCATGGAGCACGTCGCCGGACGGACCGTGCGCGAGCTGCTGGCCGACAGTCGGCTGCCCGACGGGCGCGACGGCCATATGAGCGTGGACCAGGCCCTGGAGATCGTGGTCGGGGTGCTGTCGGCCCTGGAGCACTCCCACCGGGCCGGGATCGTGCACCGGGACATCAAGCCGGCCAACGTCATGGTCACCGCCAACGGCGCGGTGAAGGTCATGGACTTCGGTATCGCCCGGGCGCTGGACGGGGCGGTGTCCGGGCTGACCCAGAGCTGGTCGGTCGTCGGCACCGCCCAGTACATGTCGCCCGAGCAGGCTCGGGGCGAGCCGGTCGACGCCCGCTCCGACCTGTACTCCACCGGCTGCCTGCTGTTCGAGCTGCTGACCGGCCAGCCGCTGTTCTCCGCCGAGTCGATGGTCGCGGTGGCGTACAAGCACATCGCCGAGCAGCCACCAGCGCCCTCGACGCTCGTCCCGACGGTACCGCCGGTGCTGGACCAGATCGTCGCCCGGGCCCTGGCCAAGGACCGCAACGTGCGGTACCAGTCGGCCGCGGAGCTGCGGTCCGACCTGGAGGCGGTACGCCGCGGGGCACCGGTGGCCCCGGTC
Organism: Micrococcales bacterium; assembly: GCA_009777345.1. Classification (GTDB taxonomy): domain Bacteria; phylum Actinomycetota; class Actinomycetes; order Actinomycetales; family Cellulomonadaceae; genus Cellulomonas. Next base: position 1,169 of record WRMB01000027.1, read on the forward strand.
CCGGCCGCGGCCCCCTACCCGCCCCCCGCTCCGGTCGTGGGGGCCCAGGCGGTGCCCAGCGGGACCGCGATGCTCCCGGCGACCGGGCAGGCCCCCTACGGGTACCCGACCGTGGCTGGCCCCGGACCGGGCTACGCGGGCCGCTCGACCAACCGTCCCGAGCCTCTGACCTGGATCATCGGCGCCGAGATCGTCGTCGCGGTACTTGCCCTGGCCGGGATCGTCTACTTCCTGATCGCAGGCTGAGCCGCGCTGCGGGACTGCAGGATTGTCAGCCGAGCCTGCAACAGGCTCCTACAGCGGGTGCCCGGCGCGCATCTCGGCGACCAGGGAGCGGACGACGGCGCTCAGGTCGCCGTCGTGGCGGCGGGCCACGGCGCGCTGACGCTGGTACGACGCGCCCCGGCGCAGGATCTGGTGGACCGCGTCGAGCTCGTCGGCGCAGCCGAGGCGCTGCGCGACGGGGGCCAGGGTGTCCAGCCACCCGGCGACCGAGTCGGTGACCAGCTCTTCGGCGCCGTCGGCGTCGGTGATGACGATCGCGTCCATCCCGTACCGGGCCGAGCGCCACTTGTTCTCCTGCAGGTACCACGGTGGCATGGTGGGCAGCGGGCGACCGGCGTCCAGCTCGGCGGAGAAGTGCTCGACCAGGCAATGAGTGAGCGCGGAGATCGAGCCGATCTCCGCCAGGTTCGTCGCCCCGTCGGCCACCCGGACCTCCAGGGTGCCGAACTGCGGGGAGGGCCGCACGTCCCAGCGCAGCTCGCTGAACTCCTCGATGACGCCGACGTGCAGCATATCGCCGACGTACTGCTCCAGCTGGTCCCAGCGGTCGAACCCCGGCGGCAGGCCCGCGGTGGGCAGCTGCTGGAACAGCAGGGCCCGGTTCGAGGCGTATCCGGTGTCTTCTCCGGCCCAGAACGGCGACGACGCCGACAGCGACTGCAGGTGCGGGAACACCGTCATGACCGCCCGGGAGACCGGCAGCACCTTGGCCCGGTCCTCGATGCCGACATGGACGTGCACGCCGAAGATCAGCATCTGGCGTCCCCACCACTGGGTGCGGTCGATCAGCGTGGCGTACCGGGCCTTGTCGGTGACTTTCTGCCGGGCCCAGTGCGCGAACGGGTGGGTGCCCGAGCCCATGAGGTCGATGCGCAGCGGCGCGGCGGCCGTGGTCACCCGGTCCAGGGTGGCGGCCAGGTCAGCCACCGCCTCGCCGACGGTGCGGCACACCCCGGACGCCACCTCGACGGTGTTGGCCAGCAGCTCGGGTTTGACCTTCGGCTCGTCGGCCACGGCGGCCAGCACCGCGTCCGCGGCCTGGCGCAGGTCGCCAGAGTCGGCGTCGACCAGGGCGAGCTCCCACTCCAGCCCGACCGTGGAGCGGTCGGACCGGGCGAAACCGAGCGTCGTCGGGGCGGCCATCAGAGGCCGGTCCTCGAGGCAGCGGGCGCGACCGTCATGATGTGATCGTCCCACGTCGCGGGCCCCGGTGTGCTGCCCGGCGTCCCCGGCCGCTCGGACTAGCAGGACGATCCGGGCACATTGGACTCTCGTTTTTCGGTATCGTCGGGCTGCGAAGGCAGTGCAGCAGACACCGGAGGAGCCGTCATGCGTCCATCATTTGCCCGTCGGGCCGTCGCGCTGGTCGCGACGGCCATCGTCAGTGCTGGCCTGGTCGCCGGGTGTAGCAGCAGCGATGACAACAGCGATGACAAGAACAAGGGCAAGAACAGCAGTGACAAGTCCTCGTCCACCCCGAGCGTGCTGCAGGTCGACCTGACCGAACCCCTCACCGATGAGACCTTCACGGTCGGCGACAACGACACGGTGACCGTCGGCGTGCTCGGGCTCGAGTTCGACGGCGAGCTCCAGGTGCTGCACATGGTGTTCACGCCGCACTTCACGTCGCGGAGCAGGAGCGACAACATCAGTCTGAGCCAGATGCTCACGGGGGACCGCTACAGCTCGGCCGCGCTGACGCCACGGCTCGTCGACCGGAAGAACCTGAAGGTCTACTACGCGGTCGACGACTTCAAGACGGGCGGCAAGACAGAGACGGTCAACGGACACCCGCTGTACGTGTACGCGGTGTTCGCCGCACCAGAGGACGGCAACCGGATCTTCGAGGTGCGGATCACGGACGCGTGGACGCCGTTCGTCGACGTCGAGTCCGTCGAGAAGTGAGCGGCGACGTGGACGGTGGGTCGAACATGCCCGGCGGCGGGGTAGGGCCTGGTGGGGCACCAGGCGGGGAGGGCCCTGGTCGGGTGCTGGCTGGCCGGTACGAGCTGGCCCAGCTGTTGGGTACCGGAGGGATGGCCGAGGTGTACGCCGCCGTGGACCGTCGGCTCGGTCGTACGGTTGCGGTCAAGGTGCTGCGGTCCGAGCTGGCCCATGACGAGTCGGTTCGCAGCCGGTTCCGACGCGAGGCGCAGTCGGCCGCGTCGTTGAACCATCCGACGGTCGTCGCCGTGCACGACACGGGTGACCTCGGTGACGATGTGGGAGAACCGTTCATCGTCATGGAGTACGTCCCGGGTCACACCCTGCGCGACGTCATGCACCGAGGGCAGCCGATGCCGGTCGACTATGCGTTGGAGATCACTGCCGGGGTGCTCACTGCGCTGGAGTTCGCCCACCGTGCGGGCATCGTGCACCGGGACATCAAACCGGGCAACATCATGCTCACCCCCGACGGGGTGGTGAAGGTGATGGACTTCGGCATCGCCCGGGCCCTGAACGACGACCTGACGATCACTCAGACGGTGGTCGGCACCCCGGCGTACCTGTCGCCGGAGCACGCCGAGGGTCAGCCCGTGGACGAGCGCTCAGACCTGTACTCCACCGGTTGCGTGCTGTTCGAGCTGCTGACCGGACGGCCGCCGTTCGACGCCGAGTCGGCCTACGTCGTGGCCGTGCAGCACATCCAGGAGGCGCCGCCGGTACCCAGCACGCTCAACCCGGCGCTGCCGCCGGTGCTGGACCAGATCGTGGCCAGGGCGCTGGCCAAAGACCGCCAGGCCCGCTACCAGACCGCTGCACAGTTCCGCGCCGACCTGGAGGCGGTTCGCGCAGGGAAGATGGGCGGTGCGCTCCCGCGGTCCGGCGCTCAGGACGACCCGACCGACCCGATCGTGCTGGACACCACCGCGAGGATGCCCTCGTCGGCGGCTGTTCCGCTGGCAGGCGGCGGCTTAGCGCCAGCCGTCGCGGCGGTGGCCGGTCTTCCGGCCCCGCCGGGACCATCCACTCCGGTGCAGCCGTCGTCACCAGCTCCGGTGGCCCTGTCGGAGAGTGCGGCAGCGTCGGACGGTGTCATGCCGCCGGTCACGCCTGGGGCGGTACCACCAGCTGCGGTGGTTCCCGCCATGTCTGCTGTCCACCCGGGTGGACAGGGCCCGGGCGTACCGGTCTCTGGTCCGGTGAAGCGTCGGTGGCCCTGGCTGGTGGGGGCCGCTGCCGGGGCGGTCATCGTTGTCGCAGTGGTGGTCGCGGTCGTCATGAACAGCGGCGGCGGTCCGGGCTTCACGTCGAGTACCGACACGCCCAAGCCGGGGAGGGTCGGCGCTTTCGACCTGGCCACGGTGCACCCACGGCCAGACACGCGGGAGTCGGTCGTCACGCTGAGCACGGACGGCCTCATCTGGAAGATCGGGCAGGGCACCGTCTGGCCTTTGATGGAGCAGGACAAGAAGAACGGCGTCACCACCGTGACGATCTCCGCCGACATCTTGTTCGAGTTCGGCAAGGCTGATCTCAACGACGACGGCAAGACGACGATCATCGCGGCCGTCAAGGACGCGCCGAACGGTGCGTCGATCGACGTCACCGGCTACACCGACACGAAGGGTACCGATACCGACAACGCTGCGCTGTCCCAGGCTCGGGCGGAGGCAGTCGCCGTGATCATCACGGACGCTCGTCGTGACCTCACCGTCAACCCCGTAGGCAAGGGATCGGCCGACCCGGTTGCGTCGAACACCAACGACGACGGTTCGGACAGCCCCGAGGGCCGGGCCAAGAACCGCCGGGTGGAGATCCGCTTCAGCGGCTAGCAGAGCGTGGTGTCGCGGCACCCGGTTCAGAGTCGTTCGACGACGAGCACCCGTTGGGCCCCGGCTACCCGGGTGAGTACGACGGTCGCCGCCGCCGACCCGCGCAGCCCCAGCTGGGCGCGCAGCGTCTCGGGGGTGACCGCGGTGCCGCGCTTCTTGACCTCGAGCCGTCCGACGTCACGCTGCCGCAGGTAGGTGCGGAGCGTCTTGACGCCGAACGGCAGGTTGTCGAGCACCCGATAACCGGCGGCGACCGGCGAGGTGGCCCGGTGGTCGCAGGTCAGGTAGGCGATGGTCGGGTCGACCAGCCGACTGTCGATGTCCGCGGCGACCTGGCCGACGAGCCCGGCACGGATCACCGCCCCGTCGGGCTCGTACAGGTACCCGCCGACCGGTCCGGTGGCGGCGCGCGGCGGGCCGTCGGGTCCGGCGGCGACGGTGTGCGCCGCGTCGCCGGTCAGCACCAGGGCGGACCGGCCGGGACCCTCGGGCGCCAGCGGGCCGAACCAGAGCCCGACCTCGACGACGTCCCCGTCCACGGACACCCACTGGGCCCGGGCGTCGTCCGGTACCGCGGAGTGGGCCAGGCCCGGACCCAGCTTGATGCCCAGCGCGGGTACCCGTTCGCGCAGCGCCAGCACCTGGTCCAGCGCGGGGGAGAAGGCCGCCGGGTCGAACACCCTCGATCCGGAGCGTCGCCGCCGGGCCGGGTCGGCCCACAGCCCGTCGACACCGTCCAGGTCGAGCGTCATCCCGTCGGTGTGCGCCACCGTGACCTCGGGGAAGTGCCGCAGGTTGACCGTGGCGACGGCGGCGGTGGCCTCGTCGGTGTCGGCCGCTCGCACCGTCAGGCCGACCCCGGCGAAGGCCATCGTGTCGGCGCCGATCCCGCAGGTCAGGTCGGCGACGCAGGTGATATCGGCGGCCCGGTAGCGCTGGGCGTGGTGGGCGGCCACGGTCAGCCGGGTGGCCTGCTCCAGCCCGGTGCGGGTGAACAGCATCCCGTCGGCGAAGTCTCCGAACTTGCCGCGCGCCCTGGCCCGCAGCCGCGACTGGGTGAGTACCGCCGCGACCAGCGTCGGGTCCAGTCCTTCGTCGTGCAGTCGCTGGGACACCTGCAGGGCCAGCCGTTCGTCGTACGGCGGCAGCGCCTGCAGCAGCGCCCAGCCCTGGGGGCTCAGCAGCGCCGCCAGGGCCTCGGGTTCCACCCCCCGATCCTGCCACGTCGGGACGGCCTCCGGCGCCGGTAGCTGGCACTCGCCTTGACCGAGTGCTAACCAGTTCCTAGAGTGTGCTGGTCGGTGCTCGCCATGAGGCAAGTGCCGATGCGCCCGGCCCCGGCACCCGCGACGACGGTGGTCGAAGGCGCGGCTAGGACATCCGAACCACTCACGCGAAGGGGAGGTCCGCAGTGTCGGTCTCCATCAAGCCGCTCGAGGACCGGATCGTGGTCAGGACCCTCGAGGCCGAGACCACGACCGCTTCGGGTCTGGTCATTCCGGACTCCGCCAAGGAGAAGCCCCAGGAGGGCGAGGTCTTGTCGATCGGTCCGGGCCGGATCGACGACAACGGCCACCGGGTGCCGCTCGACGTGGCCGTCGGCGATACGGTTATCTACTCCAAGTACGGCGGCACCGAGGTGAAGTACGGCGGTGAGGAGTACCTGATCCTCTCGGCCCGTGACATCCTCGCGATCGTCACCAAGTGAGGCGCTGAGCCTGCTTGCACGACGGCCCCCGTCCAGCCCGGACGGGGGCCGTCGGTGTCGCTACGCCTGGTCTCTTCGCGCCGGAGGCGCTGTTGTCGACGGCCTGACCGACAAGATCAGGTCCGGGCTTGGTCTCTCGTGCCCAGGGGCGTCGGCACGCGGCTGCCTGGGGCGTCGCCACGCACCCGGCCGACGCGACGCGCCGGACGGGGGGCGTCGTGCGGTGTCAGACGGCCGCGGCGGCGGCTGCGGCGGCGGCGGCGCGGCGCCGGGCGGCGAGCAGCTCGTAGCGCTCGTCCTCGGACAGCCCGCCCCACACGCCGTAGGGCTCGCGGACCTTGAGGGACTGCTCCCGGCACTGGTCGAGCACCGAGCACGTCGCGCACACGGCCTTGGCGGCCTCGGCGCGACGCTGGCGAGCGGCACCGCGCTCGCCTTCAGGGTGGAAGAACAGGGTCGGGTCGGCGCTGCGGCACGCGCCTTCGAACTGCCACTCCCACAGCTCCATCACAGGACCGGGCAGGCGTGAGATCTCCGCCATCGAAGCCTCCACTCCATCGAGCACAAGAACACGTCCTGTCAACATACAACCGCGCCAGAAGTTGTTCAAGGGTGAGTCGTAGGCCGTGCAGGTGAAACGAATTCTGCCCATAGCGGACATCGGGCTGCATATCGGGACCACTCGGGTCGGCTCGATGGCGCCGCGATCGGGGACAAGACTGGCAGAATCGCTGCATGGCCTCCCACGGTCGCGCCGGAGACCGCGAGCAGCCACTGCTCGCGGTCGCTGCCGTCGCTCGTCGTCTGGGCGTCGCCCCCGCCACCCTGCGCACCTGGGACCGTCGCTACGGGCTGGGCCCCTCGGAGCACACCGCCGGGGCGCACCGTCGCTACACCGGGGCCGACGTCGAACGGCTCATGGTGATGCGGCGGCTCACCCTGGCCGGGGTCGCCCCGGCCGACGCCGCCCGGGTCGCCCTGGACACCGACCCGGCTGCCGCCGAAGAGCTGGTAGGCGTCTCGCGCACCCCGGCCGCGGTGGTCGAGGCCGCGCTGGCCGCTGACGGGCCGCGCCTGGACAGCCTGCTGCGGATCGCCGACGACCAGGACGTTATCGCCTGGTGGACCGATCTGGTGGCGCCCGCCCGGGACCAGCTGGCGCGGCGTACCGTGCTGGACCGTCCTGGCCAGGAAGCCGACCTGGTGGTGCAAATGGGGGTATGTGCCGCAGTTCGTGACAGAATGGCGTCAGTAGTGGTGCAACCCGCAGGGGTGGTGCTGCTGCTCGCCCCACCGGGGGAGGCGCGACCGCTCGTCCTGCACGTGGTCGCCGCCGCCGTCGGCGGGGTCGACGCCAGGATGGTGTCGGGTCCGATGTCGGCCCGGCACATGGTCGAGCTGGTGATGATGACCAGGGCCCGTGCCGTGGTCACGGTCGCTGACCGGTGCGCTGCCGACATGTCGTTGGTAGAGGCGCTCGTCGCCGAACGGCCCGATCTGTCCCAGTTCGTCCTGGTACCAACCGAGGACTTCGGTCGCGTCCCGACGGGACCGCTGGTCCAACGAGCCCGGTCGGTGGCCGGGCTCGTCCACGAGCTAAGGGCCGCTCTGGCGGCCCAGGACGAAGGGGCGTGATGACCGTGCTGGCGTTGTCCCGCACGGGGGCGGTCGGTGGCTACCACAGCTCGGCTGCCTCGGTGTCACTCACAAGTGGGACCCCTGCTTCCGATAGACAGACGGTGACCCCGCACAGGGGGCCGCACTACCGAGAAGGAGGGGACATGGCCGGAGTGGTGGTGTGCCACGCAAGCGCGTCCGTGCGTGAACGGATCGTGGTGACATCGCTCGGTGTCCCGTTGCTGGCACCGGTGCGGGCTGCCGCGTCCGCCGACGAGCTCGTCGTGCTCGCCCGGCGGCTGGCGCCCTCCGTGGTGCTGCTGGACGCTGACCTACCCGCCCCTGGACCGGCGGAGGCGATGCGCCGCCTGTCCCAGGTGGCCCCGCAGGCGGCCGTCGTCGTCCTGGCTGGCGCCGACGACTCCGAGGCGCTGGAGCGGGCGTTGGCCCTAGGTGCGCGCGGTTTCTTGACCCCCGAGGTCAACCGTGCCGAGCTGGCGGCGGTGGCGGCCCACGTGCATTCGGTGTCGTCGCTGACGCCGACACCGGCGGCCTCGGCGCGCAACGTCGAACCCCGTCAGCAGGCCGCGGCGCCGGACACCGAACGGACCCAGCCGGTGCTGACCCGCCGCGAGCTGGAGGTGCTCGTCGGGATGAGCAACGGGCGGTCCAACGCCCAGATCGGCCAGGACCTGTACCTGTCCGAGGACACGGTGAAGACCCACGCGCGGCGGCTGTTCCGCAAGCTCGGGGCGTCCGACCGGGCCCAGGCGGTCGCCATCGGGATGAGACGCGGTCTCATCCAGTGAGCCGTTCGGGTGAGCTCGCCCGGGTGAAGAAAAGCCCCGTCCGGTCGTCTGGGCCTGGGCGGTAGGTCCGGCGGGGCTGGGTACGATGACCAGGTGAGCCTGAGCGATGCCCCCTCGGACCCGTTCGGACTCGTCGGACTGACCTTCGACGACGTCCTCCTGCTACCCGGTGAGACGGACGTGGTGCCGTCGCAGGTCGACACGACCAGTCGGCTGACCCGCCAGATCGAGGTGCGTTCGCCCCTGGTCTCCGCGGCGATGGACACCGTGACCGAGGGGCGGATGGCTATCGCCATGGCCCGGCACGGCGGGCTGGGGGTGCTGCACCGCAACCTGTCCATCGTCGACCAGGCGCACCAGGTGGACCTGGTGAAACGGTCCGAGTCGGGGATGATCACGGACCCGGTGACCGTCGGGCCCGATGCCACCCTCGACGAGCTGGACCGACTGTGCGGTACCTACCGGGTCTCCGGGCTGCCCGTCGTCGACGCCGACCGTCGGCTGCTGGGCATCATCACCAACCGGGACCTGCGCTTCGTGCCGGTCCGGGACTGGGCCACGCGCCGGGTCCGCGACGTGATGACCGCGATGCCGCTGGTCACCGGCCCGGTAGGCATCGAGCGGGCCGACGCCGCGACGCTGCTGGCCCGTCACAAGGTGGAGAAGCTGCCGCTGGTCGACGCCGACGGATGCCTGGCCGGGCTGATCACCGTCAAAGACTTCGTCAAGACCGAGCAGTACCCCAACGCCACCAAGGACGGCGAGGGTCGGCTGCGCGTCGGCGCGGCGGTCGGCTTCTACGGCGACGCCTGGGAACGGGCCACCGCCCTGGCCGAGGCCGGGGTGGACGTGCTGGTCGTGGACACCGCCAACGGCCACGCCCGGGCCATGCTGGACATGGTGCGCCGCCTGAAGTCGGACCGGGCGACCTGCGACGTGCAGGTCGTCGGCGGTAACGTCGCCACCCGGGAGGGCGCCCAGGCCCTGGTCGACGCCGGGGTGGACGCGGTCAAGGTCGGCGTCGGCCCCGGGTCGATCTGCACCACCCGCGTCGTGGCCGGGGTGGGCGTGCCCCAGGTCACCGCCATCTGGCTGGCCGCCCAGGCCTGCCGTCCCGCGGGCGTGCCGGTGATCGGCGACGGCGGGCTGCAGTACTCCGGCGATATCGCCAAGGCCCTGGTAGCCGGGGCCGATACGGTGATGCTCGGGTCGTTGCTGGCCGGCTGCTCGGAGTCCCCCGGCGAGCTGGTGCTGGTCAACGGCAAGCAGTACAAGCAGTACCGGGGCATGGGCTCGCTGGGCGCTATGGCCTCGCGCGGCCGGGTCTCGTACTCCAAGGACCGCTACTTCCAGGCCGATGTCGACTCCGACGAGAAGATCGTCCCCGAGGGCATCGAGGGCCAGGTGCCCTACCGCGGCCCGCTGGCCGCGGTAGCACACCAGCTGGTCGGCGGCCTGCACCAGTCGATGTTCTACGTCGGCGCCCGCACCGTCCCCGAGCTCCAGGCCCGGGGCCGTTTCGTCCGCATCACCGCCGCCGGCCTCAAGGAGTCCCACCCCCACGACATCCAGATGACGGTGGAAGCCCCCAACTACGACCGTCACTGAGGGCAGCCACCCGTGCGACACTTCTACGCCGGAACGACACTTCGAAAGGTCGTTCCGGCTTAGAAGTGTCGCACGGGCAACGCGTGAGAGGGTGGGGGCTATGACGAACGAGATCGACTGGTCCCAGCTGCGGCATGTGCGCGGGGACGCGTCGGACATCCCGAAGCTGATCAGGCAGCTGCGCAAGCCGAAGAAGTGGCAGGAGGCTGCCTACGAGCTGGACGACCGGCTCATGCACCAGGGCTGGCTCACGGAGGCGGCGATCCCGGCGGTCGGTGAGCTGGTGCCGGTGGTGGCCGATCCAGCCGTCCCCGGCCGGGCGGGTGCCCTCCAGCTGATTGTCGACTACGGGTACTGCATGCGGGACGTGTCCGACGAGTGGGAGGAATCCGCCGCTGCCTGGTCTGCCCTGGCCGACGCCGCCGAACGGATGCTGCCGTTGCTGGACGACCCTGATCCAGCAGTGCGACTCGGGGTGGCGCAGATAGTCGGCTGCTGTCGGGACCTGCCTGCACCGGTCCTGGCTGTCGTCCACGCGCGGCTGGCCGAGGAGACCGCTATTCCGGTGGCAGGTGCCCTGGTCACGGCGGTCCAGGCGCACGACGGGCTGACCGAGACCGAGCGGACCCGTCTGAAGAACGGGCCCGACGAGCTGCGGTTCGCCCTGGCGGCGTCCGCGCTGGCCCAGGGTACGGCCGACTCCGAGTCGATCGACACGGCTGCCACCCTTTGGAACCAGTGCGCCTACGACCACCTGGATGTCGGGATCGACGACCTGGTCGAGACCAACGGGCTGGCCTCGCTGGAGCTGTTCGACCGGTTGGCCGCCCAGTCGGGGCGGGCCCTGGCGGTCGCCGTCTACGGCTACCAGCTGATCGCCCAGCAGTTCCGTCTGGGACTGGAACCGGCACTACGCGGACTGCTGGCCGTCGCCGACCGGCTCGACACCCTGCCCAAGGCAAAGCCCTGGTTGTACAAGACGGTGGTCCAGGCGTTGGCCGACCTGGCTCCCCGGGTGGTGTCCAGCCCGCCCGACGACGAGGCGTCCGACCGTTTTCCGCTCGCTGGGGTGCCCGGACGCCCGCTGCGTGAGGTCGTGGACGACGATCTGCGGACCCGCTGGGCCGAGGCCCTGGTGCACCTGGCCGCCACCAGCCCCCGTCATACCTGGGGTCCGAAGAGTATGCGGCACGATATCCGGGCCGACACCGTCGTGGCGCTTCGCTGCCTGGGCGACGACCGTTGGATCAGTACGTTGGACACGGTCCTGGCTGACGCCGGCGGGAAGGCCAACGTCTACTTCGACAACACCAATCCCGACGGCGGCAGCATGGGTCCTGTCGTCGGAGCGGTCGGTGACTTTCTCAAGACCCATCCCGCCTCGGACGACGAGACTGAAGCTCTGGTACGCATTCTGGCCCGAGAGGTGACCGTCAAAGGGTCTGTGCTGAGCCAGCCGTTGGCCTGGTTCCGGTTGATCGAGACTCTGCCGACCGAGGCCACAGCATTCCTGGCCCCAGCGGTGGCCGAGATGCTGACCTACGTGGCTGCCAAACCGAAGCGGATGCGCCGTGACGGTCCGTCGCTGTTGTCCTGCTGTGCCCCGGTACTGACCAGGTGGAAAGACCCTGCCGTCGTCCCGGCGCTGACGGCGCTGGCCCGGGCTGACTGGTCCGGGGCGCCCTTCGCCGAGGTGGTGATCGGCGTGATCACCGGGCAGTGCGAGGTGGACGAGTCCGTACGTCGGCACGGTCTGCCTGGTCGGCCGGGACATCACGCGGAGTTCCTGGATCTCTGGTCCCAGACGCCCACCCCAGGGCTGATAGACCAGGCCCTCCAGGTCGTCGGCGACACTGTCGGCGGCTACGGGGACCAGGACGACCAGCTGGTGGCTGCCCGGATCGCTGCCCAAGCAGGTCGTCTGGACGACGTCTGGCCAGTCGTCCTGGAGATCGCCGAACAGGGTGATCTCCAGAAGGAGGCGATCGACCTTGCTGTCGAGCTCGCAGGCGACAACCAGTCGGCGCGCGACGGGTTGATCGAGGTGCTGCACCGGATAGCAGAATCTGGCACGACGTATGCCGTGGTCGCCTGGGACGGTCTGGACCGGCTCGGTGCTCGGCTGGACGCTCGGGCGGTCCGCGCGGCTGTCGCGACACTCTCCGACAACGGCTGGTACACCTGTCTCGCCTGCGACCTGCTGGTCCGTATCGCCGCTGACCCCGAACAATCAGCATCCGTCACCGCTGCCCTCACCACCGCCTGGGACACGATCCAGGACTCCGAACGCTGGATCCACGACTACGTCGGCGGGTCCCGGCGCATGGTAGCTGTCCGGCGGGCACTGGACCTTACAGCGGATCCTGCTTGACACGAGACGAACACTGGGCACGGCCGTCACGCCAGCGCTCGGTTCCCGATGTCTGGGCCGGTTCTGAGTCGCCTCAGGTTTCGGGTGCGAGTTCGGTGATCTCGGCTGGGGTCAGCCCGGTGATGGCCGCGACCTGGTCGACTGGTAGACCGAGCCGCAGGGCCCGGAGGGCGTTGGTGTGCTGCGCCTGGGCTACGCCCTGTTCCAAGCCTTGTTCAATGCCTTCTCTGCGGGCGACTCGTTCGCGGGTGAGCTGGTCGCGGAGGAACTTTTCGCGGGCGAGGAGCTGGTGGCGGGTGGTCGCGTCGGCGTTGTAGTGGCGGACCTGGTCGGCGGCGTCGGCGATGGCAGGGTTGTCGGTGGCGGCCATGTCCATCTCCTCCTCGGTGCTGGCGGCCAGGAAACGCATCCAGTTCCAGGCGTCGGTCCCGTCGTCGGTCGGCGGGACCCGGGGCATCTCCAGGATACGGATGCTCAGCACGTCCGTGAAGAGGTGGTGGTTGGCGGTGCGCAGGTCGACCGTGTGGTAGTACCCGGGTTCCTCGGGTACCAGGGTCGTCCCGGAGATGACCACGGTGACGACCTGACGCAGGTCGGTGTAGTCCTGGCCCCGGTTGATGCTGTCGACCAGCAGGTCCGCGGTGTAGAAGGCTATGCGTTCGCGGATTCCCGGGGTGGCGAGCAGCTGGATCTCGATGTCGATGGTCTTGCCGGTGGCGGTGGTGACCTTGACGTCCAGGACGGTGGTCTTGCCCTGGTCGCGGTCGGCAGGCATCTGGGGGTCGACGAGCCGGACCTGGGTCCAGTCGGCGGTGGGCAGGTCGGGCAGGACGGCCCGCAGCAGGTCGGTTACCAGCGTGGTGCTGTTCTGGTCGCCGAAGATCCACCGGAACAGCAGGTCGGTGCGGGGCGGGATGAACCGCCTGGTCAGGTCCTCGTTGTCGGTCATGGGCCCATCATGGGGCAGGTGGCGCACCCCGCCGGACCGCCCTGTGGAAAACTCGACGGGCACCAGGAACTGGCGGACGGGCCCAGGAATCTGGTGGGGGTGCATCGGGTGAGGCTGGCAGGATGGCGTCGTGCTCCTGACCGTGACGACGACCCACCGGCCCGCGACCGACCTCGGTTACCTGCTGTTCAAGCATCCTGACCGGGTGCAGGAGTTCCGGCGGTCGTTCGGTACGGTGACCGTCTTCTACCCGGAGGCGACCGACGAACGGTGCACCGTGGCGGTGCTGCTGGAGATCGACCCCATACGGCTGGCGCGGTCGGTCGGCCGGGGCGCGCCGGACTTCTCGCTGGCGCAGTACGTCAACGACCGGTCCTACGCGGCGTCGTCGCTGCTGGGCGTGGCCGTCGCGGACGTGTTCAGCACTGCGCGCAGCGGACGGGGCGACGACCACCAGGCCCTGGCCGACACCCCGATCCCGTTGGAGATCGCGATCCCGGTGCTGCCCTGCCGGGGCGGACCGCAGATCGCCCGGCGGGTCTTCGAACCGTTGGGCTGGCAGGTCGAGGCCGATCCCATCGCGCTGGACGACCGGTTCGACGAGTGGGGCGACTCGCGGTACGTCCGGTTGAGGCTGACCGGGACGGTGCGCCTGGCCGATGCGCTGAACCAGCTGCACGTGTTGTTACCGGTGATGGACGAGTCGAAGCACTACTGGCAGGGCAACGACGAGGTCGACAAGCTGCTGCGCTCCGGTGAGGGCTGGCTGGTAACCCATCCGGACGCCGAGCTGATCACCCGTCGGTACCTGGGTCGTCGCTCCGGGCTCACCCGGCACGCCCTGGAACGGCTGGCCGAGCTGAGCGACGAGGTCGCCGAGACGTTCGAACCGACCGACGACGAGGAGGCCACCCCGCCTGCTGTCGGCTCTACCGGTGGACAGGATCCGCGCTTCGACGTCGTTCTCGAGGCTGCCGGAAAGCCCATGATCAAGCTTGTGCGCGAGATCGTCGAGCTCACGGACCTTCCTCTGAGAGTCGTCAAGGAGCAGGTCAACTGCACACCCAGCCGCATCGTGGGCAACGTGAGCCAGGTCACCGCCGAGAGGGTCAAGGAGGCGCTGGAGAGGTGCGGTGCCAGCGTTGCGCTCCTCGAGCGACCCGTGTCCGACGAAGCTCGACTGGGTTCGGACCCCAGCAGTCCGGACGGGGGAGAACTCGTCCAGCCGGTCAGCATCAGGACCGACAGCCCGGATCTGCCGCTCAACGTCCAGCGCCACCGAGCGGTGCTCGCTGCGCTGCTGGAGCTTGGGGCCCGGTCGGTGGTCGACCTGGGCTGCGGGTCGGGCCAGTTCCTGGCCATGCTGATGGCCGAACGCCGCTGGGTTGCGCTGCCCACAGGTGGCCAGACCAAGGCTCCGTGGTTCACCCGGGTGGTCGGGACCGACGTATCGACCCGTTCGTTGCAGGTCGCGGCCCGGCGGCTGCGTCTGGACCGGCTGGGCGAGCGGCAGGCCGAGCGGATCGAGCTGCTCCAGGGGGCGCTGACCTACACCGACACCAGGCTGGCCGGGTTCGACGCCGCGGTGCTCATGGAGGTGATCGAGCACGTCGACCCCGAGCGGCTGCCAGCGCTCGAACGGGTCGTGTTCGGCGCGGCGCACCCCGGTGCGGTGCTGGTAACCACGCCGAACAGCGAGTACAACCCGAACTACGAAGGGCTGACCGGTATGCGGCACCCCGACCACCGTTTCGAGTGGACGCGCGAAGAGTTCCGGGCCTGGGCCGAGCGGGTCGCCGCCGAGTACGGCTACACGGTGGAGCTGCGCGGGATCGGCGACCTCGACCCTGACCGTGGCACCCCGACCCAGATGGCGGTGTTTCGTCATGAGTGAACCGAACCGACCGACCGCGGGCTCGGCTCCAGGTGAGTCGACCGTTCTGGCGGACTCCGGCCGCCAGGTCCTGGTGCCGTCGATGGGCCTGGTGCTGCTGGTCGGGATCTCCGGCAGCGGCAAGTCCACGTTCGGTGCCAGGCACTTTGCGCCGAGCCAGGTGGTCTCGTCCGATTTCTGCCGGGCGCTGGTCTGCGACGACGCCAACGACCAGGCCGCCACGCCGGACGCGTTCGACGTGCTGCACTACATCGTGGGCGTCCGGCTGCGGCGCGGGCGGCTGACCGTGGTGGACGCCACGAACGTGCAGCGGGCCTCCCGGGCTTCCCTGGTCGCGCTGGCCAAGGCCCACGACGTGCTGGTGGACGCGATCGTGCTGGACGTGCCCGAGGCCCTTGCCGTCGCCCGCAACCAGTCCCGCGCGGACCGGGAGATCGGGTCCGCGGCCGTCAACCGTCAGTACCGCGACCTCAAGCGTTCGTTGCGGTCCATGCGCAAGGAGGGTTTCCGGCGGGTCCACGTGCTGTGCGACACCGAGATCGACACCGTCCAGGTCGGCACCGAGCGGCCGTGGAACGACCGTCGCGAGCTGCACGGCCCGTTCGACGTCATCGGTGACGTGCACGGTTGTCTGCCCGAGCTGCGGACCCTCCTGGGCGACCTCGGCTGGCAGATCGTCCAGGACGGCGCTGGGCGGGCAGTCGGGGCCCAGCACCCCGAAGGTCGCACCGCGGTGTTCGTCGGTGACCTGGTGGACCGTGGCCCGGACACGCCCGGGGTGCTGCGGCTGGTCATGGGCATGGTCGCGGACGGCACGGCCCTGTGCGTGTCCGGCAACCACGAGGCCAAGCTGGTGCGGGCGCTCAAGGGGGCGAAGGTGCAGGTCAAGCACGGCCTGGCGGAGTCCCTGGCGCAGATCGACGCCGAGGGTGACGACTTCCGGGCTTCCGCCCTGACGTTCATGGACGGGCTGATCAGTCATTTCGTGCTGGACGACGGCAGGCTGGTCGTCGCGCACGCCGGGCTGAAAGAGGCGTACCACGGGCGTTCGTCGGGCCGGGTGCGGTCGTTCGCCCTGTACGGGGACACCACGGGGGAGACCGACGAGTACGGCCTGCCGGTGCGCTTCCCGTGGGCGACCGAGTACCGGGGCAGCGCCACGGTGGTCTACGGCCACACCCCGACCCTGGTGCCGGAGTGGGTCAACAACACCATCTGCCTGGACACCGGGGTCGTCTTCGGGGGCAGTCTCACCGCGCTGCGCTACCCGGAGCGCCAGATCGTCAGCGTCCCCGCGGCCGAGCAGTACTACGCACCGGCCCGTCCGCTGGCCGCCGCGGTGCCCGAACGGGAACCGACCACGCTGGACATCGACGACGTCACCGGCACCCGCTGGCTGGTCACCGAGCACGCCGGGAAGGTGAAGATCCCGGCGGAGAACGCCGCGGCGGCGCTGGAGGTGATGAGCCGGTTCGCGGTCGACCCGCGCTGGCTGGTCTACCTGCCGCCCACCATGTCGCCCGCCCCGGCGTCCGAACGGGACGGGTTCTTGGAGCATCCCGAGCAGGCCTTCGCCGAGTATGCCGCTGCCGGGGTGCGCGAGGTGGTGTGCGAGGAGAAGCACATGGGTTCGCGGGCGGTGGCCGTACTGACGCGCGACGAGGCCACCGCGGCCCAGCGGTTCGGCGTCGCCGACGGCACCGGGGTGGTCTATACCCGCACGGGCCGGGCCTTCTTCGGCGCTGACCTGGGGACCGAGCTGGTCGACCGGCTGCGCAGTGCTGTCGCACCGCTGTTCGAGGCGTTGGACACCGCCTGGCTGGTCCTGGACTGCGAGCTGTTGCCCTGGTCGGCCAAGGCCCTCGGGCTGATCAAGGACCAGTACGCCTCGGTCGGTGCCGCCGCGCACGCCGCGCTGCCTGCCGCCGCTGATGTGCTCGCTGTCGCTGCCGCCCGCGGCCTGGACGTCGCTGCCCTGGCCGACCGGGTGACGCGCCGGACCGTGAACGCCGAGGCGTACCGCGACGCCTACGCCGCCTACGTGCGCCCGACCGACGGCCTGGACGGGGTGAGGCTGGCACCGTTCCAGATCCTGGCCGCCGAGGGTCGGGCTCTGGCGGTGACCGAGTCGCACCGCTGGCACCTGGAGCAGATCGCCACCCTGACCGACCCGATCATCACCCCGACGCGTCACCGCTACGTCGACCTGTCCGACGAGACCCAGAAGGCCGATGCCGTCCAGTGGTGGCTCGACCTGACCGCCGCGGGCGGTGAGGGCATGGTCGTCAAACCGGTCGAGCCGGTCCGGGGCCTGCGGCCCGCCGGAGACCGCTCTGCCCGCCAGAACCGCGGCGTCCAGCCGGGTCTGAAGGTCCGGGGCCGGGAGTACCTGCGCATCATCTACGGCCCGGACTACGTCGACTCCTTGGACGTCCTGCGCCACCGCTCGCTCGGCCACAAGAAGAGCCTCGCCCACCGTGAGCACGGTCTCGGCATCGAAGCCCTCACCCGTTTCGTCGCCGGCCAGCCGCTGTGGTCCGTCCACCAGACGGTCTTCGCCGTCCTGGCCTTGGAGTCCGAACCGGTTGACCCGCGCCTGTGAACTGGCTGGGGGCTGGCTCGACCAGCTGGGCGGCTTCGGCGGCATTTATAAAACCGATACGCGACTTCACCCTGTCCAGCTCGGCGAGGTCGGTGAACCTGACCGAGTAGCAGTAGGGTCGGCATAGCACCCGACGTGGTAGGACGAGGCCGGAGACACGGCCAAAACCGGCTGGCGGGTGGGGTCGTGGGCCGTCAACCAGAGCTTGGACCACAACCCGGGCGTGTACCAGATCTGCCACACGTGTACCAGATCTGCCACACGAACCCGTTTTTGCGGGGGCTGCCTGGTAGGCTTGGGCCCTCGTCCGGCCCGCATCTTCCTGAGGTGGCGATGAAGCGAGGTATCGCGTTGCTTACGCTGCTTGCGCTGCTCGGGGTGTCGCCGCCGGGGTGGACGCCCGGTGTGAAGATCGACACCGGAACCTCGACAAAGTTCAGCGATGTGGAGATCCGGTCTGCTGCCTATGTCGTCATGGCGGAGTTCTACTATCCACTGGACCGGGTCTTCGGTCCCGAGCTCCGGGCTGTGCGATACGACGAGGCTGCCTCAGACAGGGAGATCAGTCTGGATCTGGGTGGGCCCCTGCTCGCCGGAGTCAGCCCTGAGAACGCCATCATGCTTTACGCTGATTTTTACGCCGGCTCCGAGAGCGAGGAGTATGGTCTTAGCCCCGGAATGCACACCGACTATAAATACGTGCTGGTCCGAGATGACACGACCAGCAGGTGGCGAGTGGTCACCTGGGGGTATGCATAGCGACCCGGCGACCAGTCGAGGACGCGAGGGGATCTACTGGGCGGTGTGCCTGCCGTCAGCAGCCGCCTCTCGGGCGGCGACCGCCGCCTCGTGCCAGGCGTGGGCCCAGGCGATCTGCTGGTCGTGCAGGGTGTCGAGGTCGGTGGCGGCCAGGGTGGGGTGACGGGCGACCAGGCGGTCCAACAGGTCCAGGGTCGCTATGACGTCGGCGTCGGCGCTGTGCAGGGAACCGGTGGTGACCTGGTGCACCGCGCACAGGTCGCCGAGGGTCCGTGGGCCGGGGCGGTCCGGGTCCAGGGCGCGGTCCAGCACCAGCGGGTCGAGCACCGGGCGTACCGGGTGGCCCAGCCGTTCGGGCAGCGTCGGCAGGCCGTGGCGCGTCAGCTCGGCGTCGAGCAGACGCAGGTCGAACCGGGCGTTGAACGCCACTACCGGAACACCGTCGTGCAGGGCGGCGACCAGGCCGTCGGCGATCTGACCCAGGGCCACCGGAGGCGGGGTGCCCTGTGCCCGGGCCCGCTCGGTCGTCACCCCGTGGATGCTGACAGCGATGTCGGGGATCGCCACCCCCGGGTCGAGCAACCAGGTGCGTACCTGGCTGCCTGCGGCGTCGCGGCGTACCAGCGCCGCGGTGACGATCCGGTCGCGCGCGACGTCCACCCCCGTCGTCTCGGTGTCGAACCCGAGTACCGTCCCCGGCCACCAGCCTGTCGTCCGCATCGCTCACCCTCTCGTCCGCTTTCTCAGAGCATCCCACCGACCACCCACCCGGTGGGGAGGGGTCTCTCCTTTCCTCCTGCCTTACCCCTCCAGCAATAGGCCGATAAGACAACTCCGGTTCAAGGGTTCCGCGCCGATCAGGCGGTTCAAACCAACTGATCGGCGTGGAACCCACGAACCGGGACTCTCTTATCGGCTGACCGTCGACAGGGGGGAGGTGGGGAGGTTAGGGCGGCCTGGCCGGTGGTTGTGTCGCCGGGCTCGCCGTCGAATACCTGTGACCACCAGGCCGGTGGTCACGCACGGAGCGGGAAGAGGCCGGTAGGCTCGGGGGGTGACCGAGATCGAGATCGGCCGCGGCAAACGCGGCCGTCGGGCCTATTCGTTCGACGACGTGGCGGTGGTTCCCTCGCGGCGCACCCGGGACCCGGAGGAAGTCTCGGTCGGGTGGCAGATCGACGCCTACCACTTCGGCCTACCCGTCGTCGCCGCGCCGATGGACTCGGTGATGAGCCCGGCCACGGCGGTGGCGCTGGGTCGGCTCGGCGGGCTGGGAGTGCTCGACCTGGAAGGGCTGTGGACCCGGTACGACGATCCGGCGCCGCTGCTGGAGCAGATCGTCGGCCTGGACGCCGAGGCGGCGACCGCCCGGATGCAGGAGATCTACTCCGCCCCGATCCGTCCCGAGCTCATCACGGCGCGGCTGGGCGAGATCCGGGCCGCGGGGGTGACGGTGGCCGGGGCGCTGTCGCCGCAGCGCACCCAGGTGTACTGGCGGACCGTGGTGGAGGCCGGGTGCGACCTGTTCGTCATCCGGGGCTCCACCGTGTCGGCCGAGCACGTGTCGTCCCGGGCCGAGCCGCTGAACCTGAAACGGTTCATCTACGAGCTGGACGTGCCGGTGATCGTCGGCGGGGCCGCCACCTACACCGCGGCGCTGCACCTGATGCGCACCGGGGCGGCCGGGGTGCTGGTCGGGTTCGGCGGGGGCGCGGCCCACACCACCCGGCTGGCCCTGGGCATCCACGTGCCGATGGCCTCCGCCGTGGCTGACGTGGCCGCCGCGCGCCGGGACTACCTGGACGAGTCCGGCGGTCGGTACGTGCACGTCATCGCCGACGGTGGGGTCGGCCGTTCGGGCGACCTGGTCAAGGCGCTGGCCTGCGGGGCCGACGCGGTGATGCTCGGCGCGGCGCTGGCCCGGTCGGCCGACGCGCCCGGCGGCGGCTGGCACTGGGGCTCGGAAGCCCACCACCCCGAGCTGCCGCGCGGCGAGCGGGTGGCCGTGGGCAGCGTCGGGACCATGGAACAGATCCTGTTCGGCCCGTCGTCCACCGCCGACGGCACGGTGAACTTCATCGGGGCGCTGCGCCGGGCCATCGCCACCACCGGCTACTCCGACCTCAAGGAGTTCCAGCGGGTGGAGGTCGTCGTCTCCCCGTACCAGCCGCGCTGACGGGACGGTTTGGCAACCAGCCCGGTTCGTTGGTGGCCAAGGACTGTGGGGACGGTTCTTGGGTTGCCAAGGACTGTGGGGACGGTTCTTGGGTTGCCAAGGACTGTGGGGACGGTTCTTGGGTTGCCAAGGACTGTGGGGACGGTTCTTGGGTTGCCAAGGACTGTGGGGACGACGCTTCTATGTTTGTCAAGCGGTGGCGGCGGCGTTGAGGGTGCGGTAGATGTGTCGGGCCAGGTAGCGCTTGAGGCAGCGGAGGATCTCACGCCGGGTGAGTCCTTCTCTGGTGCGTCGGGTGATGTAGGCCTGGGTGTCGGGGTCGCAGCGGGCGCGGGTCAGGACGATGGTGTGCAGGGCGCGGTTGAGGCGTCGGTCTCCTGAGCGGTTGAGGCGGTGGCGGGTGGTGTTGCCGCTGGAGGCGGGTAGGGGGCTGGTCCCGGCGAGGGCGGCGAACGCGGCCTCGTCGCGGACCCGGCCGGGGTGGGACCAGGCCGTGAGGGCGACGGCGGCGCTGACGGGTCCGACGCCTGTGTGGTCCAGGAGGGTGGCGGCTGGGGAGGCCTGGACGTGCTCGGCCAGGGTGGTCTGGTTCTCCTTGAGGTGGTCGGCCAGGTCCAGGACGCGCTGGGCCAGGCGTCGGGCCTCGGTGCGGGCGGCGGCGACGGGCTCGGGGCGGTCGGTCCAGGCGGCTGCCTGGCGGACCTGGGCGGCGCCCAGGGGTCGGCGTGCGTCGATCCCCAGGTCGGCGGTCCGTAGCAGGGCTGTCAGGGCGTTGACGGCGGCGGTGCGTTCGCGGGCCATGCTGTCCCGGGCGGTGAGCAGGACCTGGACGGCGGCGCGGACGCCGTCGTCGGCGCGCGGGCGGCGCAGCTGGTCGTGGGGTGTGACCAGGGCGGCGGCGGCGATCCTGCGTGCGTCCAGGGGGTCGGACCTGCCGCACGGGCGTGCCTGGGCCATCCGTGGCGCCTCGAGGACCTGGTACCCGGCGCTGGTGGCCGCGCGGGCCAGCCCGGCGCCGTAGGACCCGGCTCCCTCCACGACCCACAGCGCTGCCAGGTCGCCGCCGGTGCGCCGGGCGGCCCACCCGACAGCACGCTCCAGGCCCTGGGCGCTGGCCGGGAAGCTGGCTGTGTCCACGTGCTCGCCGGTGTCCTTGAGCACGGCCAGGACGTGGTTGCGGGCGTGGGTGTCCACACCGATGACGAACGGGTGGGCATGAGCGACAATGCTCATGGTCGGGACTTCCTCTCTCCAGGACGGGCAGGACCGACCGCCAAGGGTCGGCGCCGGCCTGGAGGAAGGTCACCCCGGGACACACCTGTGACGAGCCACGGCACCAGGTGCCGGGCATGCTTCTATCAAGTCACCGTGGTGGGCCAGGACGGCGCCGACCCCCTCGTCCCGGGCGGACAGGTCGTCCCGAGGGCACCCGCAGGGGCCAAGGTTCCTATGGGTCACACCCACGACGAGACGGTCTACGCCATCCTGGCAGCCAGTCCCAGACCAGCCACCCCAACTCTCACAGGTTCCTACCGTCCTCATGCCCCTGGTCGCTGCGCGACCGGGCAGGACTGTAGGAACCGTCCCCACCGTCCTCCCTGCTGTCCCACCACACTCTGTGGTTGGGTTCGTCAACCAAGTTGCCTTCAGGCAGCGACCAGGCTGGCCGACTGGCGGGCGATCTCCAGCTCTTCGTTGGTCGGTACGACGAGTACCGTCACCCGGGCGCCGTCGGGGGAGATGACCCGTGGTTCGCCTGACCGCACCTCGTTGCGCTCCGGGTCCACCTCGATGCCCAGACCGGTCAGGCCGCGCAGCGCCCCGGCGCGGATGCGGGGGGCGTTCTCGCCGACGCCAGCGGTGAACGCGATGACGTCGACGTGCCCCAGCTGGGCGTAGTAGCTGCCGACGTAGCCGCGGATCCGGTGGTAGTACACCTCGAGCGCCAGCTGGGAGTGCTCGTCGCCGCTGTCGGCCGCCGCCATGACGTCACGCATATCGGTGTGCCCGCACAGGCCGAGCATCCCGGAGCGGCGGTTCAGGATCGAGTCGAGCTGGTCGAGGCTGTACCCGGCCGCCCGGGACAGGTGCACCAGCACCGCCGGGTCGAGGTCACCGGACCGGGTGCCCATGACCAGGCCCTCCAGCGGGGTCAGGCCCATCGAGGTCTCGACCGAGTGCCCGCCGCGCACGGCCGTGGCCGACGCGCCGTTGCCCAGGTGCAGCACGATCTGGTTGATCTCGGACACGTCCCGGCCGAGGAACTGGGCCGCCGCCCGGGAGACGTACAGGTGCGACGTGCCGTGGAAGCCGTACCGGCGCACCGCGTGGGCCTCGGCGGTCTTGCGCTCCAGGGCGTAGGTGTAGGCCTCGGGCGGCAGGGTCTGGTGGAACGCCGTGTCGAACACCGCGACGTGCGGCACCGTCGGGAAGGCGTGCCGGGCGGCCAGGATCCCGGACAGGTTGGCCGGGTTGTGCAGCGGCGCCAGGGGGATCAGCGACCGGATCTGGGCAACGACGTCGTCGTCGATCAGCGCCGGGGCGTCGAACAGGCTGCCGCCCTGGACCACCCGGTGACCCACGGCCAGCAGGTGCTGGGCGTCGACCGTCGGTCCGTGCTGTTTGAACTGGTCGAGCACCACCTGCATACCGATCTCGTGGTCGGGCACCGGCAGCTCGACCTCGTGCTTGCCATCAGGGCCCTTGTGCGACACGGCACCCTCGGCCGCCCCGATGCGTTCGACCAGCCCGGAGGCCAGCGCGGCCCCGGTCTCGACCTCGACCAGCTGGTACTTGATGGACGACGAACCCGAGTTGATGACGAGAACCTGGGTGGTCACTTGGCAGCCTCCTGTGTCGTGGCGTTCTGGGCGGCGACCATCTGCGCCTGGATGGCGGTGATGGCGACGGTGTTGACGATGTCCTGGACGAGCGCCCCGCGCGACAGGTCGTTGACCGGCAGCCGCAGGCCCTGCAGGACGGGACCGACGGCCACCGCCCCGGACGAACGCTGCACCGCCTTGTAGGTGTTGTTGCCCGTGTTGAGGTCCGGGAAGATGAACACGGTGGCCCGGCCCGCCACGTCGGAACCAGGGAGCTTGGTGGCCGCCACCGAGGCGTCCACGGCGGCGTCGTACTGGATGGGGCCCTCCACCGACAGGTCGGGGCGGCGAGCCTGGACCAGCTCGGTGGCGTCGCGCACTGCCTCCACCGCGGCGCCGGCCCCGGACGACCCGGTCGAGTAGGAGAGCATCGCGACCTTCGGGTCGATCCCGAAACCGGCTGCGGTACCAGCCGACGAGATGGCGATATCGGCTAGCTGCTCGGTGGTCGGGTCGGGGATCACGGCGCAGTCGCCGTAGACCAGGACCTGGTCGGGCAGGCACATGAAGAACACCGACGACACGTTGGAGATACCCGGTGCGGTCTTGATGATCTCGAACGACGGTTTGATGGTGTGGGCGGTGGTGTGCTTGGCGCCGGAGACCATCCCGTCGGCTACGCCCTTGTAGACCATCATGGTGGCGAAGTAGGAGACGTCCAGCATGGTCTCGCGCGCCTGGTCGAGCGTGACGCCCTTGTGGGCCCGCAGCTGGGCGTACTCGGCGGCGAAACCCTCCAGCCAGTCCGAGGTCGCCGGGTCGACGATAGCGGCGGCGTCCAGGTCCAGGCCCAGCTCGGAGGCCCGGGCGCGGACCGTCGCCTCGTCGCCCATGATCGTCAGGTCGGCCACGTCGCGGCGCAGCAGGGTGGACGCGGCCCGCAGGATGCGGTCGTCGTCGCCCTCGGGCAGGACGATCCGCTTGCGGTCGGACCGGGCCCGGTCGAGCAGCGCGTGCTCGAACATCAGCGGGGTGACCACCTGGGTGCGCGGCACGTCCAGCGCCGCCAGCAGTGCCTGGCCGTCGACGTGCCGTTCGAACAGCGCCAGCGCGGTGTCGATCTTGCCCTGGGCGTCCGGGGTGAGGAAACCCCGGGCGCTGGCCGCGGCCTGGGCCGAGTCGAACGTGGCCAGGTCGTTGCGCAGCAGCGGCAGCCGGGTGCCCATGCCCTCGACCAGCCGGGCGACCGACGGGGCGGGCAGCATACCGCCGTTGATCAGCATCCCGGCGACCGACGGGAAGGTGTCGGCCTGGTGGGCCAGCAGGGTGCCCAGGATCGCGTCGGACCGGTCGCCGGGCACGATGACCAGGCTCGACTCGGTCAGCCGGTCCAGCAGGTGGTCCACGCCCATACCGGACACCACGATGTCGAGCACCGGGCGCGACATGGCCTGCTCGTCGCCGGACAGCAGGGTGGCGCCGGTCGCCTGGGCGATCTGGCGCAGCGTCGGCGCGTACAGGACGTCGTCGTAGGGCATGGCGTAGACCGCGGTCGCGGCCGAGTCCAGACGCTGCTGGACCTCGGTCACCTGTGCCGGGTCGCAACGGTTGGCGACGACCGCGGCGACGTGCGCGTGGTTGTCGCGCAGCGTGGCGACCGCGGAGTCGGCGACCTGACGGATCCGGTCCGCGGTCCGGTCCTTGCCCCGCACCACGAGCACCACCGGGGCGCCGAGGTTGGCCGCGACCCGGGCGTTGAAGGCCAGCTCGGTGGCCGCGGTCGGGCCGACGTAGTCCGACCCGACGACGAGCACCGCGTCGCAGCAGCGCGCCACCTCGTGGAACCGGCCGACGATGGTGGACAGGGCGGCCTCGGGGTCGGCCACCACGTCGTCGTAGGTGACGCCGATGGTCTGGTCGTAGGTGGTCGTGATGCCGTCGGTGCTGACCAACAGCTCGACCAGCCAGTCCGGGGGCTCGGTCGACCGGGCGACCGGACGGAACACGCCGACCCGCGCTACGGAGTGGGCGAGCAGGTCGAGCAGACCGAGCGCGATCACCGACTTGCCGGTCTCACCCTCGGGGGACGTGAGGTAGATGGTGCGGGCCACATGGACTCCTTCGTCTTGGGCGCGGTGACAGGTCGTCCGCCTGGCGTCAGCCGGGTCGACCTGGTGGGTCTTCGCGGCCTCGCCGACGGCGGAACGGCCCCGGTCGTCCGCCTGCGGGGATGCCCTCGGCGTGCGTCCAGGTGAGTGCGCGTCGACCCGGGTCGCCAACATACGTGCTCTTGACCCGGCGTAGCAGGAGACTAGCCGCCCCGCGGGGCAGTTCCTAGCCGACCGACCACAGAAGAACCGCCAGATCGTCTAGGGCTGGTGAAAACCCTGTCCCCGTGGCTAGACGACCCCACCTCCGGATCCGGCTCACCCGCCTTCCGTCAGCGCAGGTCGACCTGGGCGACCAGGGTCCCGGTGGCGGTCTGGTAGACGTCGAGGCCACCGTTCCCCGAGACGTAGAGGTGCTCTCCGGCCCGGGTGGCCCGGACCGTCGCCTGCCCGGTCGTGCCCCCGACGGGTGTGACGACGAGGTCGTGCTGGAGCCTGAACCCCTGGGCCGCGTCGACCTCGTAGATCAGGTAGTGCAGGACGCTGCTGTTCGAGCCCCAGCGGTTGACCGGGAAGCCGATCAGGCTGCGGTCGGGGTCGACGAACACCGCCCGGTGGTCGGCCAGGGCTTCGGAGTAGTCCCCGGTCACGGGGAGAGACCGGGCCTCGGTCACCGCGTAGGGGTCGCTGATGTCGAACAGGCTCAGCTTGAGCCCGCCGGTCAGGCCCGTCTCGGTCCCGGCGTAGCCCAGACCGACGAGACGGTCGGAGCCCCACGGGTGCAGGTAGGCGGAGAAACCGGGAATCTTCAGCTCGCTCATCACCTCGGGGCGGGCGGGATCGGACAGGTCGATCGCGAACAGCGGGTCGGTCTGCCGGAACGTCACGACGTACCCCACGGTCCCGGCGAAGCGGACGGACTTGACCTGCTCGTCGTGGGCCAGGTCGGTCACCGACCCGAGCAGGCTCAGGTCCGGGCCGAGGACGTACAGGCCGGCCGAGCTGGTCCAGCCCTCCCGGGAGGTGGTCACCACCCGGAGCCGACCGTCGTACTCGTCCAGGGAGAACTGGTTGAGCAGGCTGCCCGGCACGCTGCCCTGCGCCGCCACCGTCAGCGGACCGTCGGGCCCGTCGGCCAGCGGCAGCCGGACCAGGGATGTTGTCGGTCCCGTCTCGGCCCGTGGTGCGGGTGCGTCCTCGGCGACGCCCGGCATCACCTGCGACCAGGACGTCCCGCCCAGGTAGAGGTTGGCCGCGCTCATGTAGACCGTGTCGGCACCGCCGAGGACGGCCTGCTGCCCGGTCCGGGCGCCGGAGCGCAGGTCGACGGCCGTGGCCACGGCGTACCGGGGGGCGTTGGGGCTGGGCAGCACGGTGCAGTCGGCGGGGACCAGGGGCTCGGTGCCGTCCGGCCCGCCGACCAGGGGCACAAAGGTGGTGGGGTCCATCTGGTCGATCTGCGACCACAGCCAGTAGTCGCTGACCAGGTAGACCACGCCCTGCCAGAGGCGGGCGGTGCGGTACGAACCGGACTGGCGTGACGTCGTGCGCAGCGTCGGGGTGTCCGGGTCGGTGACGTCGTACAGGTGCACGACCGTCTGCGGCGGGGTGGGGCCGACCGAGCCGCCGTCGGGATAGGGGTAGGCGGTCGCTCCGGAGTGTTCCTGGGCGATGACCGCCAGGGTGTCCCGTCCTCGGTCGCGGTGCAGCAGCAGGTCGACCACCTGGTCGTTCGCCCCCAGGTCGATCTGCGCCAGCGGACTGGTGTCGGGCCCGGCCAGCGCGACCACCGTGACGTGCTGGCCGGTGGCGGCGTAGAGGACCCTGCCGTCGGTCTTCACCACGTCGGCCTCGTCGATGCCCGCGACCTGGACGTTGGTGGTCGTGTAGTCGCCGGAGCCGGCGTCCCGGGTCTGGTTCTTCTGCGGGGCGGCATCGGCGGCCTCGGGCAGGGCGATGCCGTCCTCGGCCATCAGGTAGGGGCCGGCGGTGGTCATGACCTGCGACACGGCGGCGTAGAGCGCGCTGTAGTCCGGCGGGCCGGGCGGAACGGTCGAGGTCGTCGCCGTGCGGGGCGCGTCGTCGCGCAGCGCCACGACCACGCCGCCGCCGATCCCGGCGACGAGGACGACCGCGGCGGCCGCGGCCAGCCATGTGCTCGGCCGGGACCACCGGGACCGGGCCGGGACCGTCGGACCGGTGCTCGACGGACCGGTGCCCGACGGACCGGCCGGTTCGGCGGCCAGCCGCTGGTCGAGACGGCGACGCAGGTCGGCGTCGGGAGTCATCTGCTCCGCCATCTCGGCGAAGATCGGGTCGTTGGCGGTCGGGTCGTGGGTCGGGTCAGTCATCGAACAGCCCTTCGTGCAGCTGGTCGCGCATGAGGGCGCGTCCACGGCTCAGGCGCATCTTCACGGCGCCTTCGGTCAGGCCGAGCAGGTCGGCGATGGTGACGACGGGAAGGTCGTCGAAGTAGAACAGGTGCAGCACGGTCCGGTACTCGTCGGGCAGGACCTGCATGGCCCGGGCCACGGCGTCCTGCAGCTCGGTGCGGAAACGGAACGGTTCGGTCGTGGCGTCGACTGCGCTGTCTCCTGTTCCGGGGTGCAGCGGCACGACCCGGGTGCGCCACGAGCTGGTCGCGGTGCGCCGGGCGATGTTCACCGTGGTGGTGATGAGCCAGGCCTTGAGGTGCTCGGAGTCCCGGCAGTCAGGCTGACGCCGGTGGTAGGTCAGGAACACGTCCTGGAAGACGTCGTCCGCGTCACCACGGCACTGGGTGTGGGTGACGGCGATCCGGTAGACCATGTCCTGGAAGCGGGCGACGACGGCCCTGGTGTCCGTTGGTGCCGGAAAGCACGAGCCGGGCCCCGGCAGTCCCGGGGACGCCGGTCCGGCGCTGGGCTGGGTAGCTGCCTGCACGTGTCTCCTTCGGGTCTGGCTGGTTCCCCAACGCTGCGGAGCCTGGCGCGCTGTGGTCCTACTCGTAACTCCACGAAGATGCCCCCAAGGTAACAACGTCTTGCCGCCCCGGTCCGGACGACGGTGAGGGATGGGCTTACACGTGAGCGGTGGGCTTGGGAGCCCACCGCTCACGTGGAAGCCCATCCCGCACCCAGGTGCGTAGGCTCAGGACGGGCGTGCCTCGGCCAGGCCGTCAGGTCGGGCGGCTGTTCGTCGCGGCGGGAGGCATGGTCCATGGTCCAGATGTCCCGGCGTAGACGAGGAGGAATCGTGCCGAGCGAGACAGTCCAGCGTGTCCGTGCCGACCTGGTCGATGCTGTCGACCCGGCGACGAAGGAGTCGGGGAAGCGGTTCTTCAAGGAGGAGGTGCTGGCGTACGGCGTGAAGATCCCGGTGGTGAACGCCATCGCGAAGCGACACCTCAAGGAGGTCAGGGCTGCCGGCCTGGGCAAGGACGACGTGTATGCGCTGTGCGGCGAGCTGTGGGCGTCCGGCTATCTGGAAGAGGCTATCGTTGCCTGCGCCTTCGCGGAGTCTCAGGGTAAGGTCTACGAGCCGTCCGACTTCGAGGTGTTCGAAGGTTGGGTGCACGAGTACGTCACGAACTGGGCGACCTGCGACACGCTGTGCAACCATACGGTGGGCGACCTGCTGATGCGTTTTCCCGAACTGGGTGAACGGCTGGTGGGCTGGACCGGCTCTGCCAACCGTTGGGTGAGGCGAGCGGCGGCCGTCAGCCTGATCGTCCCGGCGCGGAAGGGCCTGTTCCACCCGCTGGTGCTCCGCATAGCCGATGCTCTCCTCACCGACACCGACGACCTGGTGCGCAAAGGCTACGGCTGGATGCTCAAGGCAGCAGCCGACCACGACCAGCGGATGGTCTTCGACTACGTGATGGAGCACAAAGACACGATGCCGCGCACCGCGCTGCGCTACGCCATAGAAAAGATGTCGCCCGAGCTGAAGCAGCAGGCGATGGCACGATAAGACGGTTGGACCGCCTGACTCCTGTTCGCGTTCGAGAGTTCTGTCGCGGATTCGAGAGTTTTACTCTCGAATCCGCGACAGAACTCTCGAACTGATGCGACGTGCCGGCCGGCAACCTCGGCGAGAACTCCCGCAGGCACCATGATCCGGTCGCGTAGCTCCCGGACGGGCACGGCGGACGGCACCCGCAGCCGGTCAGACACGCATCCGCCTATCACCCGCCCGGTCTGTACCCCTGCCAGGCACACGACGACGGTCCGCACGAACACCAGGCAGGAAGACCTCCCACCAGATCATGGGTACCGGTTCGCTGGCCAGGCCCAAGACGCCCAGGGCACGAAGACCAGATATGAGACCTCCCGTGGCCACGGCACCAGTCAGCTCGTCGGTCAGGTCCAGGCGTCGACCTCCCGCACGACAGGTCCGGACGGTGGGTTGCGGTGCAGACGGAAGACAGGGGACCCGGGAACCGCGCACAAGCCGGGCGGGTGGTAGGCGGATACGTGTCTGACCGGCTGCGGGTGCCGTCCGCCGTGCCCGTCCGGGAACTACGCGACCCGCAACAGACCCCGGACCAGCCGCGTCGCCGGTGCGACACTTTCGCGCCGATCAGGTGGTTCCAAACCACCTGATCGGCGTGCAACCCTCGAACCTGCGCTGTCTTATCGGCTGCTGCTGGAGAAAGGGGCTCTTTACTCTCGAGTCTGCGACAGAATTGTGGTCGCTGGAGGTTGGGTAGGGTCGTGGCGAGCGACGGAGCAGGAGGTTGGCTGATGGTGCAGACGTGGGACTCGCGGCGTCGGGACGGGTTGTGGGGGCTGCTCGTCGGGGACGCTCTCGGCGTGCCCTACGAGTTCCACCCGGCCGACCAGATCCCGGCGTACGAGGACATCGAGCTCGAGCCGCCGGAGGGCTTCGACCGCAGCCATGCCGCAGTGCCGGCCGGGACCTGGTCCGACGACGGGGCGCAGGCGCTGTGCCTGCTGGACAGCCTGCTGCGGACCGGGACGCTGGACCTGGACGATTTCGCCACCCGGATGCTGGCCTGGTACGACGACGGGCTGTGGGCCGTCGACGATCTGGGGTTCGACGTCGGTATCCAGACGGCCCGCGCGCTGCGTGACTACGCGGGCCGTCGTGACCCGCGGACCTCCGGGCTGGTCGACCCGAACGGCCAGGGCAACGGTGCGCTGATGCGGGTGCTGCCGCTGGCGCTGTGGCACACCGGGGACGACGCCGCGCTGGTCCGCGACGCCGGGCTACAGGCCCTGGTCACCCACGGGCACGTCATGAACCAGATGGCCTGTGCCTTCTACTGCCTGTGGGCCCGCCGCCTGCTGGACGGGTACGAGCCGCTGGCAGGCTGGGCCGACGCGCTGGCCTGGTTGCGCGCGCACGAGACCGACCTCGACCGGGTCGCCGCGGTGGAACGCCTGGCCCTCGACGAACCACCGGACGGCGGCGGCTACGTCGTGCAGAGCTTCCGGGCCGCCCGGTGGTTGCTGGTCCGCTGCTCGTCGTACGAAGAGACGGTCAAGCGTGCCGTCGCCCTGGGCAACGACACCGACACCACCGCCTGCATCGCCGGGGGACTGGCCGGTATCGCCTTCGGCAACGTCCCCGACCGCTGGCTGACGGCCCTGCGCGGACGCGACCAGGTCGAGACCCTGCTCACCACCTTCGCCCTGTAGGACCGCGCCTCTCCGTTCGTGCGACACTTCCACGCCGGAGCGACACTTCAAAGTGTCGCTCCGGCGTGGAAGTGTCGCACGAACCGGCGGTCGGCCTGGGACGAGGTCAGACGGTCTCGACGGTGACGTCTGCAGCGTTCGCAGCCAGGGCCTGGAGGTCCTTGTCGTCGCCGGTCAGGACGGTACGGCCGGGTTCCGCGACGGCGACCACGAGGGCGTCGACGGCCGATCCGCGGCGGGCCTGGGTTCGTAGGTGGGCGGCTCGGCGGGCGAGACGTTCTGGGACGACCGGTCGGACGTCGCAGGCATTGAGCAGCCGGTTGGTGTTGGCGTCCGGGCCGGGCGCGCCCGTCAGGCACTCGGTGAGGACGACCGTCGGTACGACGGGCGGCCACAGTCCCCGGCGGCGCAGCGCGACGATCAGGGCCGCGGTGTCGCGGTCTCGGCGGGCCAGCCTGGTCACGCCGCCAGAGTCGAGGACCAGCACGGGTCACCCGGCCTGTGACATCACGGCCCGGGCCTGGATGCGCTGGGCGATCGCGTCGGCGCGTGCGATCTGGGCCGCGGAGGGTTCGCCGACCTCGGCGACCAGGTCTGCGACGTACTCGTCGGCCCGGGCCTGGAGCTCCCGGCGCTGCAGCTCGGCCCTGACGGCCTCCTGCAGGAGCTCGGACGCGGGGAGGCCCTGCTCCTTCACCTCGCGGTAGAGCGCGTCCGGCAAGTAGACCTGCATCCGTGGCATACCCACCACTATACGCCTATCTCGTCGGTGCGGACCGATGCTGCAGGGCCGCGGAAGGTTGATGCCGATTGATAGCAGTAGATCGTATATGAGTCATGTGGGTGTTTGGTGGTAGAACATGGTGTATGTCAGAGCTGCCGATGAGCAAGAAGAGACCCGCGCGGGCGGGCCGACCGGGCTGCGCTGGGCGCCCGGAGTACCCGTCGTCGCTGCCCCGTGACCCGGAGGCCATGACGGACCTGCTGCTGCGGCTGCCGCCGCGGTCGCTGCACACCACCGGGCTGGCCGTCTGGTACCTGGGGCTGACAGCCCGCCGCCGGACCGACCAGTGCCTGGTGGCGAGCCTGGTGCTGGAGCTGGCGATGCGGGTGCTCGGCCTGGACGCCAGGACGGTGGCCTGCACGGTCGACATCCCGTGGGCCGTCGACGGGAACGTCCGGTACGGGTCGCGCAACCCACGCTTCGACGCCGACCAGCTGGTCGGGCACACCGTGCTGCTGGTCGACGGGTGCCTGCTGGACCCCACCGCCTCGCAGTTCCCCGAGCTGCAGGCCGAGATCGGCGCCGGGCCGCTGACCGGGCGCTGCGACACCGACCCGGACACGGTCGCCCGCTGCGGCACCGAGGCGCGCGTGCGGCTCGGCACCGGCAAGGAGGTCGTCTACCGGGTGCTGCCCGAGCCGGCCGCGAACCGGATCGTCCGGCGGATGCTGGACGCCGAGGACGACGCGATCGTCGCCTCGGTCTACAACCTCCTGTCGACCTACAGCGCGGCCCTGGCCGCGCTCCCCGACAGCGCCGTCGCCGAGGTGCGCCGCGTCTGCCCGCCGCTGGCGGCCAAGATCGACGCGACCCGGGACCTGGTCACCAGAGGACAGTAGGAACCTATCCCTACTGTCCTCTCCGTTGCGGTCCGTCCGGTCTGCTGGGACGAACTATCCTGGCGGCGTGACGTCTTCTTCCCACCCCGTGCTCGTCGTCGACTTCGGAGCCCAGTACTCCCAGCTCATCGCCCGTCGGGTGCGTGAGGCGCACGTGTACTCCGAGATCGTGCCGCACACCATGTCGGTGCCGCAGATGCTGGCGAAGAACCCGGCGGCGGTGATCCTGTCCGGCGGGCCGGCGTCGGTCTACGAGCCTGGGGCGCCGACGGTGGACCCGGCGCTGTTCGACGCGGGGCTGCCCGTGCTGGGCATCTGCTACGGCTTCCAGGCCATGGCCTGGGCGCTGGGCGGGGAGGTGGACGCCGCGGCCACGGGGGAGTACGGCAGTACTGAGGCGACGGTGCTGATCCCGCCGGACGGCCAGCCTGGCGGCACGCTGCTCGGTGGCACACCGTCGGACCAGCCGGTCTGGATGAGCCACGGGGTGGCCGTGACGCGGGCCCCGGCGGGGTTCACGACGCTGGCCCGCACCGCCGGTGCCCCGGTCGCGGCCTTCGAGGACCCGGCCCGGCGCCTGTACGGGGTGCAGTGGCACCCGGAGGTGCGGCACACCCCGTCCGGCCAGGCCGTCGTGGAGAACTTCTTGTACCGGGCGGCCGGGCTGGCCCCCGACTGGCAGCCGGACAGCGTGATCGCCGATCTCGTGGCGGCGGTCCGGGACCAGGTGGGCGACGCCCAGGTGATCTGCGGCCTGAGCGGCGGGGTGGACTCCTCCGTCGCCGCCGCCCTGGTGCACCGGGCCGTCGGGGACCAGCTGACCTGCGTGTTCGTCGACCATGGGTTGTTGCGGGCCGGTGAGGTGGAGCAGGTCGAACGGGACTTCGTGGCCGCGACGGGGGTGCGGCTGGTCCAGGTGGACGCCCGTGAGCGGTTCCTCACCGCGCTGGCCGGGGTGGTCGAGCCGGAGGCCAAGCGCAAGACCATCGGCCGGGAGTTCATCCGGGTCTTCGAGGAGGCCGCGCGTTCGGTCGTGGCCCAGGCCGGTGCGGAGCACCCGGTGCGCTTCCTGGTCCAGGGCACCGTGTACCCCGACGTCGTGGAGTCCGGTGTCGGCCAGGGCGCGGCCAATATCAAGTCGCACCACAACGTCGGCGGGCTGCCCGACGACCTGGCGTTCGAGCTGGTCGAACCCCTGCGCACCCTGTTCAAGGACGAGGTGCGGGCCATCGGCACCGAGCTGGGCGTGCCCGAGGCGATCGTGTGGCGCCAGCCGTTCCCCGGCCCGGGGCTGGGTATCCGGGTGGTCGGCGAGGTCACCGCCGAACGCCTGGAGGTGCTGCGCGCCGCCGACGCCATCGTCCGGGCCGAGCTGACCGCCGCGGGCCTGGACCGTGAGATCTGGCAGTGCCCCGTGGTGCTCCTGGCCGACGTCCGCAGCGTCGGCGTCGCCGGCGACGAGCGCACCTACGGCTACCCGGTCGTGCTGCGCCCGGTGTTCAGCGAGGACGCCATGACGGCCGACTGGGCCCGGGTGCCGTACGACGTGCTCGCGACGATCTCCACCCGGATCACCAACGAGGTGCGCCAGGTCAACCGCGTCGTGCTCGACGTGACGAGCAAGCCCCCGGCCACCATCGAGTGGGAGTAGCGGCAGTTTCAGCCGGTCCGCCAGCCGACCGGGCCCGTTCGCGCCTGTAGGATAGAGACAAGCAGAATAGTGTAAAAATGACGCTGTTCTGCCGATAGGCCCATGTGCGATGCTGGACGGGCACGTCACGAAGGGGGCGCGACGAGCCCGGCACCTGCTGGTTCGTGCGTCAGCGAAGGCGACAAGCAGGTGGTCTGTGGTGGGTGCCGGGTGTCCGTCGTGAACGAGGATGGCCGGGGCAGTTGGTCGAGCGGCGAGAGAGAGGTTGCTGTGAAACGTTCTTCTCGAGGTGTGCGTCGTATCGTGCCTCTCCTCGCAGTCACCGTCCTCGCCGTAGGCCTCGGGGTCGACAGCGCTGGCGCCGCCCCTGACGCTCGGGCTGAGACGGTCGGTGTCGTGGTCCTCGGCGACTCGTACTCCGCCGGCAACGGGACAGCGCTCGGCAAGGCGTCGGCCAACGGCCCCAACCGCGGATACCTGGACGGCGCCTACCGGAGCAACCGGAGCTACGGCCAGGAGTACGTGAACTGGCTCAACGCCCAGGGTGTCTCGGCGTCGCTGACGAACCTGGCCGCTTCTGGCGCCGTCACCACGACGGTGCTGCGCGAGCAGGTGCCCGCGGTCCCCGTCGGCACGGATGTCGTCATGCTGACCATCGGCGGGAACGACGGCGAGTTCCGCGATATCGTCCAGCGGTGCTTCGCGGTGGCGGTACGGTCGGCCACGGGCTGCCAGGGTGCGGTCACCACTGCCGAGCAGCGTTTCCCGGAGATCGTCGAGAACACGCGACAGATCCTGGAGGCCCTGGAGCAGCGGCTGGGCCCAGACGTCGAGGTCGTCCTGGTGGGCTACCCGCGCATGGCTCTCGACGTGAGGTACACGCTGAGCGAGCCGAGGACGGTCCGTGACGCCAACGGAAGATCACGCAGCGAGCTCTTCACCTACGAAGCCGGCCGGGCTGTCCGCGGGTTGGGTGCGTCCGTCGACGTCTGGCAGCGTGAGCGCCTGGTCGAGCCGTGGAACCTGGCCCACGACCTTCGTGTGACCTACGTGCCGACGGCGGCCGCCTTCGCCGGTCACGAGCCCGACCCCAGCGCGCTCACCAGGAACAGCTACCGCTGGGTCAACGAGTTCTTCGAGACGGGAGGCACCGTCGGGGCGAACGGCAAGACCGTCTCCGTGTTCAGCAGCGACGCGAACAACTGGTACCACCCGAACATCGCTGGCCACCGGGCGATCGCCGCAGAGATCGCACAGGTGTTCGGAATGCCCGACGTGCGCTAGTGGTGCCAAATTGAAGTATCTTTACACGTGATTTTGGTTGCAATCGAGCATCTGCTGCCAGTCGCGTTGGAGGATCTGGACCTTCTCGATGATGTCGGCTGCGGTGGCGACCCCCTGACGCCCTGGTGGCGACCCGCCGGTAGACGGTCTGGGGCGGCGTCGACGACCACGGTTCGAGACCGCCCGGGCGCCGCTCGGCAGTTTCAGCCGGTCCGGCCAGCCGGACGGGCCCGTCCGCGGCTGTAGGATAGAAACAGGTAGAATAGTGTAAAAGTTGCGCTGTTCTGCTGGTGGGCCTGTGCGGTGCCAGACGGGCGTGTCGTGAAGAGGCTGCGACGAGTCCGGCACCCTGCGGGTCCGTGCATCAGCGTCGGCGATAGTAGGTGGTCCGTGGTGGACGCTCTGGACAACATCGTGCCTGTCGGCTCCCTCCGCAGCGACTGGTTGGGGGTCTGGTCCAAGGTCGTAGAGGGGCCGGACGAGGTCGTGCCGGTCGATCCGGTCCCCAGCGCCTGGCCGAAGGACTGGCGCAAGGCGGTCGAGGCGTTCCGGGCCAGCAGGCCGGACACCTTCGCGTGGTCGTGCGACTGGCACAGCTCTGGCCGTGCCGTCCGCCGGACGTGCCGACGGGTGTTCGCGGTGCTCGAGCTGCGCCACGGTCAGGTGCGGAACGTGGACTGGGTGCTGATCCCGGTCCGGGGCACGCTGTGGCCGATGTTCCTGGAAGAGTTCCGGAGCCTGCCCGCCGATCGTCAGGCCCGGATCGCGGCCAACCTCGCGTGCCACAACGCGGCGCTGGCCGCGAAGTTCACCGACCGTCGGGTGCAGGAGGCGCTGGAGAAGATGGGCGGCCAGGTGGTGTGGAACACGCTGGAGCCGTTCGACCGCAGCCTGTCCTTCGCCGCGCTCGCGGACCAGAACCGCCTGGTCCCGGACATGGTCCGGGCCGAGCTGGACGGGGGTCTGATCGTGGACGTGGCCTTCCGGCGTCCCGGTGGGTGCCGGGTGTCCGTCGTGAACGAGGGCGGTCGGGGCAGCTGGTCGACGAGCGACGTCCTCTACGAGCGCCAGGTCGCCGACGGCGCCGAGCTGGACGCGGCGGTCCGGGAGGCGGCCGCGCTGCTGGCGAGCTGCTGACAGAGACTCAGGTGCGACGGTCTACTAGGTGTCGGCGGTCGCGGGGGCGGGTTGCATCTGGTCCAGGTGGACCTGGTGGTGCACGGCGGCGGCGGCGGTAGCGGCGAGGACGGCCTTGAGCAGGTCGCCGGGCAGGAACGCGGCGGCCTGGCCTGCGGTGAGCAGCAGGTCCTGGTGCGTCACGACGGCCCACCAGGGGATCCCGAGCGCGTAGTCCACGCCGACGCCGCCGACCAGGCAGGCCCCGACCAGGCCGAAGGCGCGGAACCTGACGGGCAGGCGCAGGGCGTGGCGGGCCAGCAGGCCGACGACCAGCACGGCAGGCAGCCAACCGAGCAGGAACCCGCCGGTGGGGCTGGTGATCACCCCGATGCCGCCGCGTCCGCCGGACAGCACCGGCAGCGAGGCGACGACCAGCACGATGACCACCGCGACTGCGGCGGTGCCGCGTCGCGGGCCGAGCACCGCCCCGGCCAGCATCACGCCCAGGGTCTGCGCGGTGATCGGGACGGCCAGGCCGAAGGCGTACAGCGAGGGCACCGCGCCCAGCGCTACGATCACGGCCGCGAACAGGGCGACCTCCGCGACGGCCCGGGCCTTGACCAGGTCCGTCGTCTTGGTCGGTTCTGTCATCGTTCCTCCTGTGCGGTGCCTGTAGGGCGGGAAGGCGGGACCGCCACGTCGTGTCCCGCGAGAGGGATGGCGGCGGTGCGGTCGAAGAAGGACCGGGCGACGATGGCCTCGGCCAGGGTGCGGGAGCGGTCCAGGCAGCGCACCAGCAGCGGGACGGTCACCGGCAGCACCGCGGGGCGCAGGCCGCGGGCCCGCTGGGCGTCGCGCAGCGTCTCCGCCTGCCGCACCAGCTCGGGGACGAAGCGTATGGTCAGCGCCACGGTCAGGGCCAGGGTATCGGGCCGCAGACCGACCCGGCGCAGCGGGCGGGCGGCGCGCAGCACCGTGTCCAGCAGCTCTTCGGGGGCGGTCGAGGCCATCACGGCCAGGGCGGGCAGGCACAGCGCGACCATGCGCAGCACCGAGGTGGTCGCGGTGGCCGCGTCCCGGGTGAGCAGCTGCAGCCCGACCGTCACGACCAGCGCCACCGCCCACCAGGCGACCAGGCTGCCGAGCCGTCGCCACACCGGCCGGGCCGCGACCAGCGCGAGAGTGCCGACCAACCCGACGCTGCCGAGCACCCAGCCCGACGCCGACACCGCGCACAGCACCCCCAGCGCGACGATCGTCACCAGCTTGGCCGACGCCGGGACCGCGCGTAGCGGTCCGGCCCGGGGCTGGGTGTCGGTGAGCAGCGTCATCGCGCTTCTGTTCCCAGCGCGCAAGGCTCGCCCGGTTCAGGGCTGACGTCGAGGGACGAAGCTCGGGACGAGGGACGAACTTGTTGCTTCGTCCCTCGTCCCGAGCTTCGTCCCTCGACAGGAGGCCGGTCGCTGGTCAGAGGTGGGGTCTGTGCGGCACAGGTGCGGGCCGCCAGCTCGCGGTAGGCGACCAGGGCCGGGCCCGGCGCGTCGTCGGCGACGATCTGCCCGTCGTCGAGCACCAGTACCCGGTCGAACCTGTCAACCGGGTGTCCGGTGGACCCGGCGAGCAGGTCCAGGTCGTGGGTGGCGACGACGGCCTGCACGTCCAGCCCGGCCAGCACCTGGGCGAACCGTAACGACCGGGCGAGGTCCAGCGTCCCCGTCGGTTCGTCGAACAGCACCGTGGCCGGTTCCACGACCAGCACCGCGGCCAGGGCGACCATCTGCTTCTCCCCGCCGGACAGCGTCGC
This sequence comes from Micrococcales bacterium, assembly GCA_009777345.1. GTDB lineage: Bacteria > Actinomycetota > Actinomycetes > Actinomycetales > Cellulomonadaceae > Cellulomonas. The sequence continues at coordinate 39,776 of WRMB01000027.1, forward strand.
CGCGGCCCGTCCGGCCAGGTGCTCGATGCCGAACCGGGCCAGCACCGCCGCGACCCGCCGGTCGCGTTCCGCCGTCGGCACCCCCCGGTTCTTCAGGCCGAACGCGATATCGTCGGCCACGACGGGCATGACGATCTGGTCGGCCGGGTCCTGGAAGCAGAAACCGACCCGACGGCGCACCTCACGTCCGTCGCGCACCGGGTCCAGCCCGGCCACGCGTACCCGCCCGGTGTCCGGCGCGACCAGCCCGTCCAGCAGCCGCAGCAGCGTGGACTTGCCCGACCCGTTGGCCCCGACGACGCCGATCCGCCGCTCGTCGGCCACCAGGTGCTCGATCCGCAGCACCGTACGACCGTCGTGGCGCACGGTGACGTCGTCGAGCTCCAGCACCGGCCTCATGCCGCAAGACCCTAGTCAGCCGCCTCGTACCCGACCGTTGCCGATCCGCACAGCACCGGAGCGGAGTCCTTGGTCAGGGCGTGTCTCCCGATTCTGCGCCCGCCCCGGCGGGTCAGCGCGGGTCGGTGACGGAGGCGAGCAGCACCGGCCACCCGCACGACGAGCATGAACGGCCGGAGGCGAGGGTCAGGACTCCTGGGTGGGGGCAGTCTCGATGGGCTGCCCGCCCCGGGTGCGGCGCCGGTTGCGCCGCCGCCGGGGCTGGTCGGCGCGGTCGCCGCCCTCGGCGGGGGCGGCGGTGCGCTGGCGGGCCTTGTCGCCGGACGTACCGCGGGCCTCGTCGTCCCGGGAACGGTTGCGCGACCCCTGCCTGCTGCTGCGGTCCCGGCCACCCCGCCCGCCGCCCCGTCCGTCACGCCCGTTGTCACGTCGGTCGTCGCGCTTCGGGGTGCGCTTGCCGGTCTCGCCGAGGTCCTCGATCGCCTCGGCGGCCAGGCCCGCCCGGGTGCGCTGGGCCTTGGGCAGGGTGCCGGTGACGCCCTCGGGGATGTCCAGGTCGGTGTAGACGTGGTCGGAGGTGGAGTAGGTCTCCGGGGGGTCGGGGATGTCCAGCTCCAGGGCCTTGTCGATGAGCGTCCAGCGGGGCACGTCGTCCCAGTCCACGAAGGTCACCGCGGTGCCGGTGTTGCCGGCCCGGCCGGTGCGGCCGGTGCGGTGCAGGTAGACCTTCTCGTCCTCGGGGCACTGGTAGTTGACGACGTGGGTGACATCGTCCACGTCGATACCGCGGGCGGCGACGTCCGTGGCGACCAGCACGTCCACCTTGCCGTGGCGGAAGGCGCGCAGCGCCTGCTCCCGGGCGCCCTGGCCCAGGTCGCCGTGGATGGCCCCGGCGGCGAACCCGCGTTCGGTCAGCTCGTCGGCCACCTTGGCGGCGGTGCGCTTGGTGCGGGCGAACACGATGGTCAGGCCCCGGCCGCGGGCCTGCAGGATCCGGGCCAGCAGCTCGATCTTGTCCAGGGCGTGCGCGCGGTAGGCGACCTGGCGGATGTCCTTGACGGTCTGCCCCGCGTCGTCGGGGTCGGCGGCGCGGATATGCGTGGGCCGGGTCATGTACCGGCGGGCCATCGCCACGACCGGGCCGGGCATGGTCGCGGAGAACAGCATGGTGTGCCGGGTGGCGGGGGTAGCGGCGATCAGCTTCTCCACATCGGGCAGGAAGCCCAGGTCGAGCATCTCGTCGGCCTCGTCCAGCACCACCGTGCCGACCGCGGACAGGTCCAGGGCCCGCTGGTTCACCAGGTCGACCATGCGGCCCGGGGTGCCGACGACGACGTCCGCGCCCCGCTTGAGCGCCTCGACCTGCGGTTCGTAGGCCCGGCCGCCGTACACCTGCACGATGCGGACCTTGCGCTTGGTCGAGGCCGTGGCCAGGTCACCTGCCACCTGCACGGCCAGCTCACGGGTCGGCACGACGACCATCGCCTGCGGCTTGCCGGGGGCGCGCAGGTCGTCGTAGCCGGGCTCGCCGGGGGCGGTGGTGTGCTCCAGCAGCGGGATGCCGAAACCGAGCGTCTTGCCGGTGCCGGTCTTGGCCTGGCCGATGATGTCCTGCTTGGTCAGGGCCACGGGCAGGGTCATGGCCTGGATGGGGAACGGGTGGGAGATACCGACGGCGTCCAGCGCGTCGATGATCTCGCGGCGCACGTCGAAGTCGGCGAACGCCGCGTCCACCGTCTGCACCGAGACCGCGGCGCGCGAGCCGGTCGGGGCCTCGGTGGGCAGCGCGTCGGCGGCGGTGCGCCGGTCGTCGGGCTGGGCAGATTCTTCTCGCTGCTCGGTCATGGGAGTGATCGCTCGTTTCGTCAGTGGCAGCGCGCACCCGCACCCCCGGGCGAGGAAGCGCGGCGGGCACGAAAGGCCACAACCAGGCGGCAGCCGATCGTGAGCATGGCCACCCGCGAGAGGGCGACGAAAGGGTCATCGAGACGACCGGTCAACCGATGTACACGGGCCAGCATACTCCCCTGGGACCGTCCGCCCTGGTGAACCAGGTTCACGGCGCGTCGTCGCCAGCCTCGCCCTGCGGGTCGGCGGCCCTTTTTCGGGCGACGGCAGGGAGCCCGCTCGTCACCCGGACCGCCGACGCCGCGGAACCGTCGAAGGTGCTCCACGAGCTCACCGCCACGTACCGTCGAGCACGTCCGAGGCATGTCCACGCTCGGCCCGAGCGGGCTTCACAGCGAGCTGAAACCCACCCGGCCGCGCGTCTCGGCACCGATCTCGATGTAGCCGATGGCCGCGGTGGGCACGATGACCCGACGGCCCCGCTGGTCAGTCAGGTCCAGGGCGCCCTTGCCCGACGACAGGGCGTCGTGCACCGCCTTGGTGACTTCTTCGACCGTCTGGTCCGAGTCGAGGGTGACCTCGCGCGGCAGGTTCTGCACGCCGATGGTGATCTCCACCGGTACCTCCTTGTTCGCAGGGCAGGTGCCTGCGTCGATCCTATGTGCCGCCGCGGACGACGACGAACCGCTACGACGCGCCTCCCGTATCAGATCTGGTACGGGCTGTGCCGGATCTGGTACGTGCGCGATGCGCACTTTCTGGCCCGGTGGGGTGGAAAGAGGCATTAGCCTGGGTCTTGAGATGAGCTCCCGTGGGCAACCGACCGTGCTGGCCGACCGGTACGAGCTGGGCGAGGTCCTCGGCCGGGGCGGCATGGCCGAGGTGCGCCTCGCGCGCGACCGGCGGCTGGGCCGCACCGTGGCGGTCAAGATGATGCGGGCCGACCTGGTGGACCGGGCGGACTTCGTCGCCCGGTTCGGCAAGGAGGCGCGGTCCGTCGCCGCGCTCAACCACCCGACGGTCGTGGCGGTCTACGACTCCGGCGAGGCCCGGTCGCCCCGGGTCGACGGGACCGATGTCGTGCCGTACATCGTCATGGAGTACGTCACGGGCCGGACGCTCGGCCAGCTGATCGACGAGGGCCCGGTGCCGCTGGGCCAGGCGTTGAGCGTCACCGCCGACGTGCTCACCGCGCTGGAGCACGCCCACGCCGCGGGGATCGTCCACCGGGACATCAAGCCGAGCAACGTCATGCTGACGCCGACCGGGGCGGCGAAGGTCATGGACTTCGGCATCGCGCGGGTGCTCTCCGACGCCACGATGACGACGACCGTGGTCGCCACCCCCCACTACGTGTCGCCGGAGCACGCCCACGGGCTGCGGGTGGACGCCCGCAGCGACCTGTACTCCGTCGGGTGCATGCTGTTCGAGCTGCTCACCGGCCGCCCCCCGTTCGTGGCCGAGACATCGCTCGCCGTGGTGCTCCAGCACCTCAACGAACCGCCGCCGCAGCCCAGCGCCGTGCGGCCCGGCGTGCCACCGGTACTGGACCGGGTGATGACCAAGGCCCTCGCCAAGGAACGCGACGACCGCTACCAGACCGCCGCGCAGTTCCGTGACGACCTGGAGGCCGTCGTCCGCGGCCAGGAGCCGCCGGTGGCCGGTCCGGGCCCGGCTGGGCCGACGCTGGCGGCCACCGCGCTGGTCGCGTCGACACCCCCGGAGCCACCGCCCGTGGCAGGCCCGGTCTTCGAGCCGCCTGCGGCCGTCGTCGACCGGCTGCGGTCCGACGTCTCGTCCTTCCAGCCGACCGTGACGGACCCGGCCCTCGGGCCGACGACGCCCCAGGCGCCGCACGGGCTGCCTGACCGTGCCGACAGGCGGGTCGTGCCTGACCGTGCCGACAGGCGGGTCATGCCTGACCGTGCCGACAGGCGGGTCATGCCTGACCGTGCCGACGCGCCGGTTGGGGTCGACCAGCCACGTCGGGTCGGCGTCGGGTGGCTGGTCGGGGCGCTGGTCCTGGTGGTCGTGGTCGCCTGTGCCGCCTGGTGGTGGCCCCGGGGCGGCGCCGCGCCTCAGACCAGCCCGACCGGGGCGGCCCAGGCGGGCCCCCAGGGTCGGCCCACCCCAGTCTCTCCGGCCGACCCGGCTGACTCGAACCCCGAGGACCCGTCCGACCAGTCCGCCTCCGGTACCGGCCAGCCGGCCGGCCCCGGCCGCGACGGCGGGGAGATCTCGCTGGACGACCTCAAGGACTGGTTGGTGCCGCCCAACGCGGGTGCACCAGCCACCCAGGAGCGGTCTATCGGCAACCAGGCTGTGTCCAGCCTGACCTACCAGTCCAGGGACACGGTCGAAAACCTCGCCGGGTACTACCAGAACGTTCTCGCCGACACCGGGACGTACTTCGACCAGGACACTTCCGACGGGGAGTGGTTCGCCCACGCGTCGTCCGGCGGCTGGACCATCACGGTCACCCTAACCGAGCAGCGTTCCGGGACCACGGTCTTGGTCACTCTTACCGGTACCGAGTGACAGCCCGGACCCGCCCGGCCGTGACGCGTGAGTCGCCGGGTCGTCGCTCTTGGTCCTGTCCCACAGCACGACGGTGTTGCGGTCGTGCTTGGCCAGGTAGAGCGCTCTGTCTGCCTGGTCGACGACCTGTTTCAGCCCGGCCTGCGCGGAACGCTCTGCCACGCCGATGCTGATCGTCGTGGTGATGTCGAGATCGCCGTAGCGCAGAGACGAGCGTGCCACGTTCTCACGTATCCGTTCGGCTATCGCCAGCGCCTCTGCCCGCGTGGCGTCGGTGACGAGCACGACGAACTCCTCACCGCCGTGGCGGCCGACGAGGTCGTGCTCGCGCAGTGCGTTCTTGACCACGTGCGCGCAGTGCTTCAGCACCGCGTCGCCGGCCAGGTGGCCGTAGGTGTCGTTGATGTCCTTGAAGTAGTCGAGGTCCAGCATCATCACGTGGCATGGGGTGCCGGTGCGGTCGGCCCGCAATAGCTGCGACAGGGCCAGATCCTTGAAGTGGCGGCGGTTGTTGAGCCCGGTCAACGGGTCGCAGAACGCGTATTCTTCCAGCTGCTGGATCGAGGCTCTCTGCTCTGTCACGTCACGGATGACGATGGACCAGGCGATCTTGGTCCCGATCGCCGTCACCTCGACCTTGCTCACCTCGGCGACGAAGAACCGCTGGCCGATCGGCGAGCCAGGGTCTGCTGTCTCGTACTCGACGCTGTGGCCGCCCCCACCCGAGCTGACCGCCTCCACGAGCACCGAGGGCCACTGCGGCATCGTCCTGATCACGGAGCCTGCCGACAGGCCCTGCAGCTCCGGGAAGAGAAGCTTGGCCGCCGAGTTGCTCGTGATGTAGCGGTGCTCGCCGTCGACGAGGATGAATGCCTCCGCGATGAAGTCCATAGCGCGGTCGGTCGCTATACCGCGGATCTCGATCACGTCGTACCGGACGATCCCGAAGAACAGCAGCACGTCGGCCAGGACGAGCGAGTACGGCGTCAGGTACAGCGGGAACGACGACTGTCCCAGCATGCGGATGGCGTAATACACTATCTCGCCGATGAACGGGATGAGGATGACCACGCCGATCAGGACCAGACGTCTGCGGTGCTCGGGTCCCCAGGTCTTCACCCGGTAGGCGATCAGGGACACCGCTATGAACACCATCACCACGGGTATCGCATGGATGATGTGATAGCCGATCGCCGGTTCGGAGTCGAGGTGGACGCTGCCGTACGTGCTGCGCCAGTAGTGCTTGTACAGCAGCTGCGTCGAGCCGGTGGTCCACATGGCGACGATCCCGACGAGACCGGCCAGCAGCAGCGGCAGCCGGACCAGCCAAGGATGGAGCTCGATCTCGCAGTAGCTGGCGATGAACAGCAGCGTGAACGGGCCGACCATCTGCGCGCCGATGTAGAGGACGCGCACCCCGGCGAAAGCTCCGTCGGTGTCCGTGCTGAGAATCTCTATCAGGTGCCCGACCAGCAGGAGATCGGTCGCCAGCATCATCAGGAAGAACCAGTTGCTCACCTTTCCGCTCGCCATGAACAGGGTCAGCGCGGCAATGGTGGTCGCGAGCGCGATCGTTCCGATGAGGACGGCGGCAAGAACACCGGTGACCATGGTCTACCGATTGGTACGAATCTGGTGACGGCCGCCGACCGTCCTCGGCACCGGGGGGCCGAGGACGCCTGGCTCGTCTGCGGTACACGTCACACGGGGCTGATCGACCCTCGTGCACGGTCCCTGAAGCTTCAGGTGCACTCCCACCCGTTGGGTCGTCCCGGACGTGCGTGGACGGCCCCAGTGGGTGGTCCGTGGTGAGATCGAGGCATGTCTGGTCCCGGTCCCGCGGTGCGGCTGACGGCGCCGTCGGCGGACGGTGCCGCGGCGGTGCGGCTGGACGAGGCACAGGCTGCGGCGGTGCGGGCCGGGGCAGGTGACGGGCAGACCGGCGGGCACCTGCTGGTGCTGGGAGCGCCGGGGACGGGCAAGACGACCGTCGTCGTCGAGACGGCGCTGGCCGTGCTGGGGCCCCGCGGGGCGTCCGAGCCCAGCGGAGCGTCCGACAAGCCCAGCGGAGCGTCCGGTCGGCTGAGCGCGGACCGGGTCCTGGTGCTGACCGCGACCCGTCGCGCCGCCGCCGACCTGCGTGACAGGTTCGCCGCCCGGCTGCCAGGGGATCGCCCGGCGGTGCGCAGCCCGGCAGCGCTGGCCTACGCGGTGCTGCGCACCCGGGCGGCGCAGACCGGCCAGCCCCCGCCGGTGCTGGTCTCAGGCCCCGAGCAGGACCTCGCCCTGGCCGAGCTGCTGGCCGGGCACGCGGCCGGGGAAGGCCGCGACCCGGGCTGGCCCGCGCATATCGACCCGGCCACGCTCGCCCTGGCCGCGTTCCGGGCCGAGCTGCGGGACCTGCTCATGCGGGCCGCCGAACGTGGGCTCGATCCCGAGGCGCTGGCCGCGCTGGGGCGTCGCCACCGTCGTCCCGAGTGGGTCGCAGCCGCCCGGGTGTACGACGAGTACCTGGTCACCTGGGCGCTGCGGGCCACCACGCCCGACGTGGGCGCGCGGCTGGACCCGGCCGTCGTCGTGGACGAGGCGGTGGCCGCCCTGGCCACCTGGGAGCGTGAGGTGCCGGGCGTGCCGCGGCCGACCTGGGGGCTGGTCCTGGTCGACGACTACCAGGAGGCCACCGTCGCCACCGCCCGGCTGCTGCGGGTGCTGGCCGCCGACGGGGCGCGCATCGTGCTCGCCGGAGACCCGGACGCGGCCGTGCAGACGTTCCGGGGCGGGCAGCCGTCGCTGGTCGCCCGGGCGCAGGCCGTCGGCCGGGGACCCGGCGAGCTGGGCGCGAGCACCGTCGTGCTGCGCACCGCCTGGCGGCAGACAGCGGCGCTGCGCACCCTGACCAGGGCGGTCACCGACCGGATCGGCACGGTCGGGGTGGCTGAGCACCGGTCGGCCGTCGCCCAGCCGTCCGCCCCTCGCGGGCCAGGGGATCAGGTGCGAGGTGCGAGCTCCGGCACGAGGGGCGAGGGGTCGCCGGAGGTCGCGCTGCTGCCGTCGGTCGCGCAGGAGACCGCCTATGTCGCGCACCGGCTGCGCACCGCCCACCTGGACCGGGACGTGCCGTGGGACGAGATGGCGGTGGTCACCCGCACCGGGGCCCGGGTCGCCCAGCTGCGTCGGGCGCTGGGTGCTGCCGGGGTGCCTGTCACCGTGCTGGGCAGCGATCTCGCGTTGCGGGACGAACCGGCCTGCCGACCCCTGCTGGACGCCCTCGGGGTGGTCAGCGGCGCGGTCGAGGTGGATCTGGTGTCGGCGTCGTCGCTGCTCGTGGGGCCGCTGGGCGGGCTGGACGCGCTGGGGCTGCGTCGGGTGCGCCGTAGGTTGCGGGTGGCCGAGGTGGCCGCCGCGGCGGCCGAGGGGCGCAGCGTGGTCCGCTCGTCCGAAGAGCTGCTGGTCGAGCTGGTGGCCTCCCCGGCGCAGGTGCCGCTGCTCCCCGGGCCGCTGGACCGGGCGGTGGAACGGCTGGGCCGGGTACTGACCGCCGGACGCCGGGCCGCCGCCGCCCCCGGCGCTGACGCGCGCACCGTGCTGTGGGCGCTGTGGGACGCCTCCGGACTGGCCCAGACCTGGCGCACCCTGGCCCTGGCCGGGGGACCGGCGGGAGACCGCGCCGACCGGGACCTGGACGCGGTGCTCGCCCTGTTCGCCGCCGCCGAGAGCTTCGCCGACCGGCTGCCGCTGGCCGGACCGGCGGCTTTCGTCGACTGGGTGCGGGCCCAGGACCTGCCCGCCGACTCGCTGGCCACGCGCGGCGCCACCGGCGGCGTCGCCGTGCTCACCCCGGCGGGCGCGGCGGGACGCGAGTGGGCGGAGGTGATCGTCGTCGGCGTGCAGGACGGGGTGTGGCCCGACCTGCGGCTGCGTGACTCCCTGCTCGGCGCCCAGGATCTGGTGGACGTGGTCGCCGGTCGGGTCGCCGCGCCTGGGCGGGTCGTCCCTGAGCGGGCTGATCCCGGTACGGCGGGGCTGGTTGGTGGGGCGGAGCGGGGTGTCCTCGCGGCGAGACAGGCGACCGCGGAGCAGGTGCGTTCGGCGCAGGCCCGGGCGGCGGTGCTGGCCGACGAGCTGCGGTCGTTCGCGGTGGCCTGCTCCCGGGCCCGGGACCGCCTGCTGGTCACCGCCGTGGCCGACCAGGACACCGCCCCGTCGGTACTGGTCGACCTGGTGCGCCCGCCCGCGGGCGACGGTCCCGACAACGGGGTGCCCGACGACCGGTTCACCACCGCCCCGGCCCCGCACGACCTGCGCGGTGTCGTCGCCCGGCTCCGGGCCCGGCTGGAGAAGGCCTGCGCCCAGGGCCAGACCGACCAGGCGGCGGCCCGCCAGCTGGCCCGGCTGGCCGCCGCCGGGGTACCCGGGGCACACCCGGCGCAGTGGCAGGGCCTGCGGGCAGCGTCGTGCGAGGCCCCGCTGTGGCGCGACAACGAGCTGGTCCCGCTGTCCCCGTCCCGGCTGGACGCCGCCCACCGGTGCGCGCTGCGCTGGGCGCTGGAGTCCGCCGGGGGCCGCAGTCCCGATACCAGCCACGCCGATCTGGGCACCTTGGTGCACAAGGTCGCCGCGGGGCACCCAACCGGCACCAAGGCCCAGCTGCGCGACGCGCTGGACGAGGCCTGGGCCGGGCTCGGGCGACCCCCTGGCTGGGCCGCGACCCACGAGCGTCGCCGGGCCGAGGCGATGATGGACCGCCTGGCCGGCTACCTGGCGGCCCGTCCCGCCCCGGTGGCCGTCGAGCAGAGCTTCTCGGTGCGCACCGGCCGGGCCCGCCTGTACGGCCAGGTGGACCGGCTGGAGATGGGCGCCCGACCGGGCACGGTCGTCGTGGCTGATCTCAAGACCGGTTCGACCCCGCCGACTGTCGAGCAGTCCCGTCACGACCCGCAGCTGGGCGCCTACCAGCTGGCGGTCGACTCCGGCGCCTTCGACGCGGCGCTGCCCACCAGGTCGACCAGCACCGGTTCCACCACCACAGGCCTGACCAGCGCAGGTGCCCGCCTGGTCTACGTCTCGTCGGGCGCCAAGGCCACCGTCCGGTCCCAACCTCCCCTGGCCGACGACACCTGGGCCCGCGACCTGGTCGACCAGGTCGCGACCACCGTCGCGTCGGCCACGTTCACCGCCACCACCAACGACACCTGCCGCACCTGCCCGGTACCCAGTTCCTGCCCCCTGCGCCCCGAGGGCCGCCAGGTGGTCGCAGGATGAAGGCCGCTGCAGGGTTAGCCCAGCAGGAGTCTGCAGTCCTGCCGGGTCACCTCGGTCGTCCGAGGAGCCCAAGAAGAAGTGGCCTCGCGTCAGGTGTCTGGGGGTCGTTTGGCGCGCGCGGGGGGTGGGAAACCCCCCCCCCCGCGCGCGACCCCCGCAC
>WRMB01000028.1 GCA_009777345.1 Micrococcales bacterium
CACGCCTGCGTCGCGCCGGGCCGTTTCGCGCACGACTGCGTCGTGCCGGGGGGTGGACATGACGGCCACTCTAGGGCATTCCCGGGTGTGTGCCCTTGTCGGCGGCACCGTCGCGCCCCGCGACCCGTCTGGTCTCTTCGACCACCATCTCCCGCAGCTCCTCGGCCGACGGCAGCGCCGCCCGCACGTCGGCGGGCAGCCCGTTGTAGTCAGCCACACCGAGTGCGGTGGTCATGTTCGCCAGGGTGTAGCGGACGACGGCCTCGTTCCGGCCGGTGCACAGCAGGACGCCGATGGTCGAGGCCTGCTTGGCGTGGTCACGCACCTGGTCGTCCACCACCGACACGTAGGCGCTGAGCTGGCCGAGGAACCCCGGTTCGAAGTCACGGGTCTTCAGCTCGACGACCACGTAACGGGCCTGGGGGATGTGGAACAGCAGCAGGTCGAGCACCAGCTCGTCGCACCGCCCCTTCTCGTCGGTCACCTCGAAGCGGACCTGGCGCCCCACGAACGCCATGCCCCGACCGAACTCGGTCAGGGTGTCCTGCAGGCGGGTCCATGAGCGCCTGCTCCACGTCCCGCTCGGTCGCCCGCTCCACCAGGTCCAGGTGCTCGAAGACGTACGGGTCCTTCACCAGCTGCTGCGCCAGCTCGCAGTCCGACGGGTCGAGCACCGCGGCGAAGTTCGTCGGCGCCGCCCCGACCTGCGCCTTCAGCCCCACCTTGATGAAGTGTCCCAGGACGCTCCGCTTCCACCCCTCTGCGACCGCCCGGGCCGCGTACCAGTCCCTGTCCTCGCGAGTCGACAGACGGTCGAGGAGCACGGTGACGTGGCCCCAGGGCAATTCTCCAACACGGTGTTGGAGAAAGTCTTCCTCGGTCGGCCACACCTCTGCCGCACGCCGCATGTACCGCAGGTTCGACGGCGACCACCCTCGCTGACCAGGGAACTCGCGTTGCATGTCGCGCGAGAGCTGGTCCACGACACCAGCACCCCACCCGTCGCGCCCCTGACGCTCCAGGATGTCGTGCCCGATGGACCAGTACAGCCGCAGCACCTCGGTGTTGGCTGCTCGGGCCGCCCGGAACTGCGTGGTGCGCACCCGGTCCTTCACATCGGTGAGCCACTCGGTGTAGCCCGGCGGTACCTGCGCCACAACGTGGCTGTCGGCGCTGCCGACCGGGGCGCCGGTGCGCCCGGCGGGGATTCGGTCCATCGTGGAGCCTCCTGCGTGTCAGGCGAAGGGGCGGTGTAAGCCCGTTCGCGGGTTGTCGAGCACCGTCGTCGGTGTCGAACAGATCTCATAGTCGTCACCCGTGCCTCGGTGGGACCCAGGCCAGCTGGCCGGTGAACAGCCCCCCTGTCGCGGCTGACTACCTGGGCCCGGCCGGGTACCGACTGGACAGGCTTGACGCGACCGAGGATGGGGCCCTCGTCGGGGCTGCCGGACAGCAGGATGCCGATGGTCGGAGCCTGCTTGGCGCGGTCGCACACCTGGTCGCCCACATACGTGGGTGACACTATTCCTCCTCTGTAGTTGGGGCTTTCGCAGCGGTCGGGCCGTGCCGGACCCGGCGAGCGCCGGACCAAGCGCGGGCGCCCAGGACAATGGCGGCGGCAGCCACGACCACCGCACCGAGAACCGGCCACATCCAGCGCGGTAGGCCGTCGGTGCTCGAGGGTGCCGGTCCGGGCGTGGGCTCGGCACTGGGCAACAGCGGGGCCCACGCCGGGCGTTGTGCAGTGCGTATGTCCTCGTCGGTCAGGCCGTGCTTGCGCCCGTCGTCGGGCACGATGAGCGGGTTGGCGTCGGGGTACTGCGTCGGGTCCACCGCCAGCATCTGCGGCAGGTTCGCCAACCCGTACCCGTGTGGCTGGTAGGCCCAATGCGTCTCACTGCCGGGCGGTGGCGGTGGTTGCGTGGCGGCGTTGGCGATCAGGGTCTGGATCAGCTGATCGTTGGTAGCCTCGGGCCACTTTTGCGCAACGTCCGCCAGCATCCCGGCTACCAACGCCGCCGGAACCTCCAACGAGTTGTTGATATTGGGATGATCCAGGTTCTCTCCTGGAGCAACAGGAAGAAGGAGCCCCACACCAGGCGCCCCCACAGTGGTGGTAGGTGACGCTCCGAACCACCAGCCGTGCTTGCTGAAACCCCCCACCGAGACCACCCCGTTCAGCGCCTGGATCCAGGTGCCGCCTGTCACCGACGTCGACGGGACGACCACCACGACCTTCTCGTGCACCGCATAGGCCACGGCCTGGGCGATCTGCCGGTCCGCTCGCACGCCCTGGTCGTACAGCGAGATGATGCGCGCCCCGTCGTCTACAGCCTGCACGATCGCCCGCGCGGTCACCTCAGGGTTGCCTGTGCAACGAAAGTAGTAGCCGGACACGACGCCGCCGACCGCGTAGAACCGAATGTCGGCACCCGGCGCGATACCCCGCACCGACTCCCGGCCGTCGGCTCCCCGCCCGTTGCCCGCGATGAACACTGCCTGGTAGGTACCGCCCCATACTGGTTGCGCCGCCGGGTGCGGCTCCTCACCTTTGCTCTTCAATGCCTCCTCTTCGCAGAACGACGGCTCGCGGACCGTCAGGTGGGCACCGGCCAACTCCGGCAGGTCCGACCAGATCCCCTGGTCGATCACCGCCACCGGCACACCCTGACCGGTGATCCCCTCAGCCTGGGCCTGGGTAACCTGCTGCTCCTCGTACCAGTCGTACCGCCACTCATCCCACGCGTCGTCCGGGTCGGCCGCCCAGGCCACCCCTGCCCCAGACCACATCAGCAGCACGACACCCAGCACCGACCGCACCGAGCGCATCCCAACCTCCCTTTTCGAACGTGCTCTCGTCCTGTTCATCACGCCTCCTGTCGGCACCTCACTCGTGCCTCGGTGGGACCCAGGCCAGCTGGCCGGTGAACAGTCCCCTGTCACGGCTGACTACCTGGGCGCGGCCGGGTACCGACTGGACAGGCTTGACGCGACCGAGGATGGGGCCCTCGTTGGGGCTGCCGGACAGCAGGATGCCGGTCGTGCCCAGATCGGTCAGCCGTTGGAGCACCTTGTCGTACATCGCCCGGCTGGCACCGCCGGAGTGCCGGGTGATGACCAGGTGCAGACCCAGGTCTGACGCCTGGGCCAGGAGCGGGACCAGCTTTTCCAGTGGGTTGCCCTGAGACGTGACCACCAGGTCGTAGTCGTCCACGATGACGAACCCGTCGGCGCCTTTCCACCACGACCGGTTGCGCAGCTGTTCGGCGGTGACGTCCGGTCCGGGGATCCGGCTGTTGAACAGCCCGGCCAGCTCGGCCATACCTCCGACGGTCATCTCGTGCGAGGTGAAATAGGCCAGCTGGTGCTCGGGCGGGATCTCGTCGAGCAGAGCCCGACGGTAGTCGACGACGAAGAACAGGGCCTGCCGCGGCGGCTGGTAGACCCGTTGGACCTCCCGGACGAAGGCCCGCAGCATCGAGGACCGGCCCGAGCCGCTCTCGCCGAACAGCAGCAGGTGCGGCTCGGCCACCGGGTCGATCCCGAACGGTGCCAGCGAGTCCTCGTCGATGCCCAGCAGGATCCGACGGTCGTCCGGTGGCGCCAGGGCCCGCACCTGGTCCAGGTCGATCCGTTCGGGCAGCATCCGCAACTTTGGCCCTTCCGGACCGGCGGCGGCTGCCCGGACCTGGTCGACCAGGTCGGCCACACCGTCGGCCAGCGTCGCGGCGTCGTCCGAACCGTCGACCCGGGGCAGCGCCGCCATGGTGTGCAACCCGCTGACCGGGTTCAGGCCGCGACCGGGGACCGCGGTCGGCACGTTCCCCGCGATCCGGCGGTTGCCCACCGTGTCGCCCGGGTCGCCCAGCCTCAGCTCCAGCTTGGTCCCGAGAAGATCCTTGACCTGACCGCGCACGTCCAGCCAACGGGTGGCGCTGAGCAGGACGTGGACGCCGTAGGTCAGGCCCTGCGCGACGATGCCCGCCACGACCGTCTCGAGGGTCTCGAAGTCCTTACGCAGCGTCGTCCAGCCGTCGACCACCAGGAACACGTCGCCCCAGCCGTCGTCCACCTCGCCGCGGGCCCTGCGCTGCCGGTAGGTGTCCATCGAGTCGATACCGTGCGCCCGGAAGTACGTCTCACGGGAGGCGACGACCGACGACACCTCGGCCACGGTGCGCCGCACCACGTCCGGTTCGGAACGTGAAGCCAGACCCGCCAGGTGCGGCAGGTCGCGCAGCCCCACGAACGAACCGCCGCCGAAGTCCAGCACGTAGAACTGCACCTCGGTCGGCGTGGCGGTCAGCGCCAGCGCGCACACCACCGTGCGCAGCAGGGTCGACTTACCGGACAGCGGGGCACCGACCACCCCCAGGTGCCCACCCGTCCCGGTCAGGTCCACGACCAGCGGTTCGCGGCGCTGCTCCAGGGGGACGTCGACCATGCCGACCGGGACCCTCAGCGGCCCGGCAGCCCGCCAGCCCGGGCTGGTCAGCCCCAGCCGCGGGTCGACCACGAGATCGCCCAGCAGCACGTCGAGCGGTTCGGGGCGTTCCAGCGGCGGCAGCCAGACGGGGTGCGCCTGTGTTCCCCGACCGACCATCGCCGCGACCGCGACCTCGAACATCGTGCCTTCCGGGGCCTGCTCCAGCACCGGCGGCGGCAGGTCGGGCTGCCGTTCGTCCAGCAGCGGGACCGGCGCGGCCGTGAACCGTTCCACCCGGGCCGCGGCGGTCCGGCCCGGTTCGGTGGTCACCGGCGCGGCGACCATACGCGGGGCGAGCCGACCGGACACGTAGGCGGCCTTGAACCGGGTCATCTCCTCGGTGCCGGTCTTCAGGTAGCCCACACCGGGTTCGGACGGCAGCCGGAAGGCGTCGTCCGCTCCCAGGACGGCCCGCGACTCGGCCGCAGAGAAGGTGCGCAGCCCGATCCGGTAGGACAGGTAGGTGTCCAGCCCGCGCAGCTTGCCCTCCTCCAGGCGCTGCGAGGCGAACAGCAGGTGGACCTGCAGCGACCGGCCGACCCGGCCGATGTTGACGAACGAGTCGACGAACTCGGGCCGGGCGGCCAGCAGCTCGGAGAACTCGTCCACGACGACCAGCAGCGCCGGCAGCGGGTCCAGGTCGGTGCGGCCCTCCCGCCGGGCCTCCTCGTAGTCGCTCACGCTGGCGAAGTTGCCCGCGGCCCGCAGCAGCTCCTGGCGGCGGGTCACCTCACCGGTCAGCGCGTCCTGGAACCGGTCGACCAGGGAGGCTTCCCGGCCCAGGTTGGTGATGATGGCCGAGACGTGCGGCAGGTCCGCCATCCCGGCGAACGTCGCACCGCCCTTGAAGTCCACCAGGACGAAGTTCAGCTGTTCCGGGGCGTGGGTCAGGGCCAGGGCCAGCACCAGGGTGCGCAGTACCTCCGACTTGCCCGAACCCGTCGCGCCGATGAGCACCCCGTGCGGGCCCATGCCCTGCTCGGCCGACTCCTTGAGGTCGAGCACCACCGGCGCCCCGTGCTCGTCCTGGCCGAGCGGCACGCGCAACCGGTCCCGGACCAGCCTCGGCCGCCAGGTCAGGTCGACGTCCACGTCCCGGACGTCGGGCAGACCCAGCAGGTCGGTCAGATCGGCCTGGGCGGTGGCGGCCGGGCCCGCGGGGACCGCTGCCGGGCCGTTGTACAGCGGCATCAGGCGCCGGGCGGTGGCCTCGGCCTCGACCGGCGCGCACCCGTCGGCGGTGATCGCCTGCGTGCCGTCCGCGTCGACCAGGTGGGCGTCCCGACCACGCGGTCCGACCCCGGGGCGCGGTCCGGCGCCGGGGCGCAGGTCGATCCGGAGCGTGCTGCCGTCCGGCTCGCCCGCAGGACGGTGGCGCGGCAGGTCCAGCACGGTCACCCCGTCGACCGCGAAGACCGGGTCGCTCGGCTGAGGCACCCCGTCGCAGACCACGAGGACGTGCGGCGTACAGGTGGCGGGACCGGACGGGCGGGACCGCGCGGCCAGCTCGGCGGGCAGCAGGCTGACCAGGTCGGCCGCCGCGCCGACGACCATCCGCACCGGTCCGGCACCGTCACGCTCCCGCCGCGAGTGGGCGTGCGGCAGCCACTTCACCCACTCCCAGCCGACGACCGCGTCCGGGGCCGCGACCACCGCGACGACGAGGTTCTCCGGGTGGTGCACGGTCGCCACGCCGACCACCATCGCGCGGGCCAGGGCCCGCGCCCGGTCGGGGTCGCCGACCACCTCGATCCGTCGCCGCTGACGCAGGTCCACGCTGACCGGCAGGTCGGGCTGCGTCTCGTGCGTCGCGACGAACCGGTGCGCCGCCGCGGCGCACACCGGGTCGGCCCGGGCGAACGAGACCCGCTCGGGCGGGCGCAGGACCAGGCTCGACGGCTGGTCGGCCACCCCGACCCGGACCTGGAGGAAGTCGTCGTCGGCCGGGTTCCGCTCCCAGACCCGGGCCCGGTCCTCCGCGAGGAAGACCAGCGTCGCCGGATCGGGGAACCGCCAGCAGGCGGCCTGCCGCTGCTGCGCCGCGGCCGACCGGACATCGGCCCGGACCGTCGCGAGGTAGCCGAGGTACTCCCGACGGTGACGGGTCAGCTCGGCCGCCCGCTGGGACCGTTGCCGCCAGCCGTTGACCAGGACGAACCCCAGCGAGGACAGCAAGAACATGCCGCCGATGAGGAACCCCGTCCGGCCGGGGCGCATGACGGCGATCATCACCACCGAGCCGAGGCTGCCGATCATCGGCAGCATCGACGTCAGCGCCGAGGTGCCCGGACCCGACGGCGGCAGCTCTGGCGGCGCCTTCACCGCGAGCGTGCCGGTCGGCATCTCCGGCGCGACCACCCGCCCGGTACCCCCGCGCGCGGCACGTCCTGTCACGGTCGTCCTCCTCGCACCATGTACGACACCATGAGCAGCCGCTGCCCGAGGGCGACCCGGACGACATCGTCGACCCGGGTCCGGACGCGAGGAGCGAGCGGCACCATCGGGCCGTCGGGACCGACCTCGGACACCCGGTTGTCGACCAGCAGGTGAGTGCCGTTGGTCGAACCGAGATCGGTCAGCCACACCCCGTCGGCGGTGTGCTCGATCCGCAGGTGGCTCTTCGACACGCTGCCCACGTCGTCGCGCACGACGATGGTGCGGTCCGAGGCCACCTGGGGTGCCGGATCGCGACCGAGCACGGCCGCGGTACCGAACGGCAGCTGGTCGCGCTGGCCGCCGTCGAACACCAGCAGCACCGTGACATCGGGGCGGGGCAACGACACCGTGACGTCGGGGCGGGGCGACGGCGCGGCGGCGGGTGGGGGCCCAGCAGGCAGCGCGCCGACCGGCGGCGGAGTCGGCACGGGCGGTGGCACCGGGTTCGAGCCGGGGGCCGCGGGCCGCACGGTGGGCCGCTGGACCCCGGGCCGCACCGGTCGTGGCACGACGGGTCGCGGCCCGACGGGTCGCGGCCCGACGGGCGGTGCGGTGGCGGTCGGCCCACCGATCATCAGCTGTCGCGATCGTGGTGCTGCCGGGCCCGACGGACCATGCCTCACGGGGCTGGTGACCGGACCAGGTACCACCGGACCAGGTACCACCGGGCCAGGTATCACCGGGCCAGGCGCCGGACCGGATACCGGGCCGGGCACCGCAGGAGCCGATGCCGCAGGGCCGGGCCTGCTGAGCCGCTGACGGACCGGCCCGGTGTGCGGCGACGCTCCGGCCGTCGGCTCGGCCGCGGACTGAGCCACGTCCGCCACCCGGACCACCACGGTTCTCCCCGCCCGGTCGGCCCACGTCCGGCCGCGGCCGGTCCGGTCCAGGCCGCCGGAACCCACGACGACCCAGGCACCGACGACACCGGCCAGCGCGCCGACCCCGACCACCCCGGCGCGGACCAGCGCACGCACCGCCCCGGGCGACCACGGACGGTCGTCGCGGGCGGTACGCAGGTGCAGCGCGGCATGGCCGACCGTGAGACCGGTCCGGGCTTCCCAGACCACCAGGGCAACAGCGGCCTCGGCGACGACGACGCCGGTCAGCACCACGGAACGAGTCAGCGCCGCCACCGCGACGGCCAGCAGCAGGACGACCCCGGCGTCGATGCTGAACGAGCCGAGCCGCACCCCGACGGGTACGGCAGCGACGGGTGGTGCTGTCCGGAGTGCTGCCGCACCCGGGCCCGGACCCGGCGCCACCGGCTGGGTCGACGGACGCACGGCAAGCGACCGCTGCGCCCGTCCGGACTGGACCGCCCCACAGGTCGGGCACGGTCCGAGCCCGCCGACCGCCGCCCGACAGCTCCAGCACCTCACAGCTCGTACCTCGCTCACCGGTCCACCATCCTCACGCGACCAGCGTCCGCAGCGCTTCGACGACGTCCCCGGCCAGCAGCCCGGCGGGCAGGCAGAACGCGAGCGCGACGGCCTCGACCATGTCCCCGACCCGCGACCAGACCAGCGACCGACCACCCCGGCTGAGCACCACCGCGACGACCACGGCGACCAGCCCGGCCACCAGGGCCCCGAGCGCGACCCCGGTGAGCACCGGTCCGGCCGGGCCCCACAGCCGCACCCCGACCACGACGGCGACGACAGCCGACGCCAGCGGCACCCAGTGCAGGTGCCGCCCGGCGGTACGGGCCAGCAGCGCCATCGCCGCCCCGTAGCACACCAGCAGCCCGACCTGCCCCCCACGCACCACCGTCGACGCCGGTCCTCCGGCAGGCACCGCGAACAGCAGCGCCGCCGCTCCCGCCCCGCTGAGCAGGACCGTGCCCGTCACCCGGGCGGCGACCCCACCGCGCACCTTGGCCCGCACCTGGGCGGCGTCCACGGCGTCCAGCACCGCCGGGGCCCGGTCCCGCACCGACCACCGGGTGTCCCGGTAACGCTCGACGTCGACGAGCCAGCCGTCCGGCACGGCGAACAGCGCGCCGGGGAGCGCCCGCAGCCCGAGCGGAACCGCACCGGCCACCACCGCGGCCCCCATCCGGACCTCCCAGCCCAGCACCAGCACCAGCCCCCACAGCAAGGCGACACCGCCGCACACCACCGCGACCACCCCGAAGGCCGTCCGAGACCGGGCCGCCTGCTCGGTCACCGCGGCCAGCGCCGCCAGCGCCGCCAACGCCGCCACGACGAGCGCCGCCACGACGACCACCAGGTGGATACCGCCGACCCCGTCGTGCGGTACCGCCACGACCACCGCCGCGACACCCACGACCGCGGGGGCGGCCGCTGCGGCGGCGCGCGTCGGACAGCGGCGGGCCGCGGCCATGACGCCGACGACCGCCACCACGCCCAGCACGGCAGCGCCGACGACCCGCTGGAGCCCGGGGACCGCGCCCGGCCACCGGGTCACCACCGGCACGACGACCAGCCCGACCGCCGCCAGCGCCCACCACGGGCCGACGACCCGCCGCGCCGCGACGACGGGCTCCCCCGGGGCGGGGACGGTCGCGGCGGACGGGTCGACCACGGTCAGCAGGGCACCGTCGGCCAGGTCCGCGACCAGTGTCCCCGGCGCGGTGACGCTCCCGTCGACCGCGCGCAGCTGGCCGTGCTGCCGCCGGATCCCGGCGGAGTCGAGGACCTCCCCCAGCACCATCGACCCGGACGCCACCAGGTCGACCCGACGGTCACCGTCGAGGACAGCGAAGCGACGGTCGTCAGAAACCATCAGCCGAACCCTCCGCTCATAGAACCTGTGCCCAAAATCCCTGCGGTCGGCGTGGACAACGCCTACGGACCACGGCCGAGCGCGACGACGACCGAGCGCCGTGGTCTCGGTCGTCGTCGCCAGGCCCAGCCTCGATCCACCGAGCCTCCACCCGCTGCTCGCTACCGGGCGGCCGGGTGGGTCTGGGCTCAGATCCCGTACTGACCGATCAGCGACGTGGTGTGCTTGTCCGCCGACGTGTAGCCGTCAGAAAGCTCCTGCGTCACGATCCCGATGTTGTCCAGGATCGTCTGGAGCCGCGTCGCCGAGTCGGTCCACTCTTTCTTCGCACGATCCATGGCCTGCCCTGTCTGGCCTTCGCCGTTCTCGTCCAGGTTCGCCGCGATGAGCGGTTCGACCGTCTCAGTCAGGTGCTCCAGCGCGTTGAGGAACCTTCCCGAGCTGGTGCGGATGTCCCCGCCCAGCTGATGCAGCCGTGCCGGGCTGACTGACCACGCATTCTCGCTCATGAAACAACCTTCTCTCTGCTCGTCTTGGGTGTGTACCGGGCCGGTCTCACTCGACCGACTGTGTCATCCGCTGCAGGCCCTGGATGACGTCTTCCCGGTTCTGGATGTCGACACGCGACTGCAGGGCGACGTCGCCCAACGTGTCGGCCAGCGCTGTCAGCGCGTTGGTCAGCTTTTCCACGTTCTCCTTGTAGTCCTGGTGGACCTTGCCGTAGAGCGCGGCAGCCGACCCGGTCCAGAACCCACCGACCTCGGCGACAGCGTCACCCAGGTCCTTCTTGATGCCGTCGACCTTGGCCCAGGTTTCTTCGAGCGCGGTTCGCGCAGCCTCGATCGCAACGGGATCGCCCTGCATCGTGCACCTTCTTTCTCCTCTGGTTCCCGCCTCGCTCGGCCCCTGCATCGCAGTGACGGACGGCTTGACCTCACCCTATCGGGCCAAAGGGACGTTCGGGGCCAATCGGGTGTCCCCAGTTCTGGGGGCACGAACTCCCTCGATCGGGGGCATCTGGGCCTGTGACCACGGCATCTGCCCCCGAGGACGCGGCGAGCCGCTACGCTTGGCCGCATCTATCGCATGTGGGGAGATATGAGACAGCTGACAGCGCAACGGGCCGTCGTGCACCTGACGATCACCGGCGACGAGCACCGTGTCGATACGTCCGTACCTGCCCAGGTGCCGCTGGTCGAGCTGCTGCCGGGTATCGTGCACCGGCTCGGCGCCCTGCAGACCTCGCGGGTGCACGGTGGTTTCGTGCTGCGCCGCGCCGACGGCACCACGCTGGACCCGGCAGCCACCTGCGCCGCCCAGCACGTGACCGACGGGACGGTGCTCGTCCTGGTCAGCGGGGACCTCGTAGCCGAACGACGCCGCTACGACGATGTCGTCGAAGCGGTCGTCGACGCCACCGCCGACCAGCCGCCGTGGACCGCCCAGGACCGGGCCCGCACCGCCCTGGCGGTGTCGCTGACCCTGCTGGCGCTCGGCGCGGGCCTGCTGGCCGCCGCGCCGCCCGGGCAGGGGACGCCCGTCGCGTTCGGCGGCGCGGTCGGGCTGCTGGCCGCCGGGGCGGTGCTGACCCGGCTCGCCCAGCCGACCGCGGGCCACGGGCTGGCACTGGCCGCCGCAGCCTACGCCGCGGTCGGGGCCTACCTGCTGGCCCCCGCCACGACGGTGTGGTCCTGGCCGCTGGCGGCGGCGGGAGCCGCGGCGGTCGTCACCGGCGGTATCGCCCTGGCGGTCTGCGGCCCGGGTCGGCAGGTCCACCTGGTACCGGTCGCCCTCGGCGCCACGCTCGGCACCGCGGCCCTGGTCGCGGCGCTGACCGGGCACGACGGCTCCGTGCCGACCGCACCGTACGCCGTGCTCGTCGCGCTGCTCGGGGCCGTGGCCAACCTGCTGCCCTGGCTGGTGCTCAGCTCGACCCGGATCGCGGTGGTCGCGCCACAGTCCGATGCCGAGGTGCTCGCCCTGCCGCCGCCGGTGGACGGCGTGGACATCGCCCGGCGCACCGCGCAGGGCCATGCGGTCGCCCTGGCCTGCCGGACCGCGCTCGGGCTGGCCGTGCTGGTCGCGACCCCGGTCGTCGCGGCGGCCAACCTGGCCGGGGCGGTGCTATGCACGCTGGTCTTCGCAGGCATGATGTTCGAGTCCCGCCTGGTGTACGCCCGGGCCCAGGTTGCCGTCCTCATGGGTCTGGCCACCGCGGGGCTGGCGCTCACCGGTACGGTCGCCGCGGTGTCCGGCACGGTGGACCGGACCTGGCTGCTGGCCGTGCTGCTCGTCGCGACGGTCGCGCTGGTCGGCCTCACCATGCTGACCACGTCCGCCCACCTGCGCCTGGTCCGGCTCTACGACACCGCCGAGGCGGCCTGCCTGGCGGCCTTGCTGCCGCTGGGCGTGTTCGCCGCCGGACTGGTCTGACAGGCCGATGGCGAACAAGAAGGAGCTCATCGACGCGCAGTCGTTCGCCCGGCAGCGCCTGGTGACGGCGTTCACGTCCGGGGCGGGCGGGAACAAGGAGATGGAACCAGCCCGGCCGCTGCGCGGCCTGGTCGCCGGGCTGGCGCTGACGGTGCTGGTCGTGCTGATCGGCCTGATCCTGGGGTTCATGCGCAAGGGCCTGCCCGCGGGCTGGGAGGACAACCACCTGGTCCTCGCCCAGGACACCGGCGCCCGCTACGTCACCGTGGACGGTGTGCTCTACCCGGTGCTGAACACCGCCAGCGCCCGGTTGCTGCTGCCTGCCGACGGGGCGAAACCGGTCGTCACGTCGTCCTCACAGCTGCGGGACGTCCCGCTGGGGCATGCGGTGGGTATCGTCGGCGCCCCCGACCAGCTGCCGGACCCGGGGGCGCTGGTCAACACCGGCTGGGCCGCCTGCCTGGACGAGGCCGGTGCCCCGACCGTCACCGTGGGCAGCACCACGAGCGCCACCACGGCCGACGGGAACGGGCTGGTCGCCCGCTCGTCGACCGGTGAGGTGTTCGTCGTCACCGGCACCTACCGGTACCGGGTCGACCCCACCCAGCCCGACGCCGTGCTGCGCGCCCTGGACCTGGGCGGCGCCCCGGTGCGCGACGTGGACGACCGTTGGCTGAACCTGTTCCGCCCCGGCAGCGACCTGGGTCCGGTCGAGGTGGCCGGGGCCGGTCAGCCGTTGGCGGGCACAGACCTGGTGGTGGGCTGGGTCGTGCAGCAGCCGGACTCCGCCGTGCGCTACCTGGTCGACGCCGACGGCCAGCTGGCCGAGCTGTCGCCGCTGGCCTACCGGCTCTACATGCTCGGCACCGGCCAACGGCTGGGCGAGGCGCACCAGGTGACCGCCACGGCCCTGCAACCGCTGCGCAACCGCCCGGCCGCGGGACCGGCCGACTGGCCGCGGGATCCCCCGGCCCAGCTGGCCGACGCCCGGCCCTGTGCGCTGTCCGGCGTCACCGACACCGACACCACGGCGACCACCACCTTCGCCGCCACGACCGCACCCGTACCGTCCGCCCCGGTCACCGTCGACCCGGGGGCGGGCGCACTGGTCCGCGCCGGCGGCCGAGGCTCCGAGGCCGCCTCGACCGTCTACCTGGTGGACGCGACCGGCACCGCCTTCCCCGTGGTCACCGCGGACGAAGCAGTGCAGCGGCTCGGCTACACCGCAGACGACACAGGGACCGTCGACGCCGGGTGGCTGGCCCTGTTCGGCATCGGCCCGACGCTCTCGGTGGCCGCAGCCGGTCAGCCCGGCAGCGCGACGGCGGCGCCATGAACCGCCGCCGGGCCGCCACGGCGCTGGTCTGCCTCGCACTGTGCGTCGCCACCAACCCGACAGGCAGCGCCGCCGCCGAGGTGCAGGCTGCCGCCGACGGCTGCAGCGACGACGGCGGCGCGCTGCTGCCGGACCGCGCCACACCGCTGTCGGCGCTGCAGACCGACCTGGCCTGGACCGTCACCCAGGGCGCCGGGGTCACGGTGGCGGTGGTCGACTCCGGCGTGGACCAGACCAACCCGCACCTGGCGGCCGCGATGGTCACCGGCGGCGTCGACCTGGTACCCGACCCGCCGACCCGGACCCCACCCGTGGCCCCCGTGCCCGACCCCGCCGACCCGACCAGCACCGCGCCGCCGCCCCCACCACCAGAGCCCGACCCCGGCCACGACGGCTACGCCGACACCGGGGGGTACGGCACGGTGGTGGCCGGGATCGTCGCCGCCCGGCCGCTGGACGGCTCGGGGGTGGTAGGGCTGGCCCCGGAGGCGAGCATCCTGCCGGTCCGCGTCTACCAGTCCGATACGGACCGGGCCGCCGAGCAGGGCATCGGCCCCGATCCGGCCCGCACCGCGCAGGGCATCGTCTACGCCGCCGACCACGGTGCCCAGATCATCGTCGTGGCCCTGTCGTTCCCCGACGACGACCCGGCCCTGGCCGCGGCGGTCGACCATGCGACCGCCCGCGGGTCCCTGGTCGTGGCCAGCGCGGGCGACCGCCCCGCACAGGGCAAAGACCCGGTGCCCGACGGGCCGCGCTACCCCGCCGCCGCCCCTGGTGCCCTGGGCGTGGCGGCCGTCGACGCCACCGGCCTCCCGGTCGCCGGGTCCGTGCACGGTCCGCACGTCATGGTCGCCGCCCCGGCCCAGGGAGTGGTCGCCCCGGCCAACGGCGGGCAGGACTGCGCCTACGCCGAGACCGCCACCCGCTGGGCGACGGCCTACGCGGCCGGGGCGGCGGCCCTGGTCGCGGCCGCGCACCCGACCGAGACCCCAGCCCAGTGGGCCTACCGCCTGACCGCCTCCGCGGTCCGCCCCGACCCGGACCGGCGCGACGACCAGACAGGCTGGGGCGCGGTCCAGCCCTACGACGCGCTGGTCCTCGTCCCCGGCACCGACGTGCGCGGCCCGGCGAACCCGTTCACCAACACCACACCTGCCCTGGAAACCACCCAGGCCGACGCCCTGCGGACGACCCTGACCGAAGCACCGTGGCGTGACACCCGCCGCGCGGCCTCAACCGTCGCCGTGGCCGCACTGGTCGCCCTGAGCGTCCTCGGACCGCTCCTGGTGCTGCGCGCCCGCCGCCACGAGCCGACGACCGACCCCCTACCGAGCACCGGCGGGCTGTACCGCGACCCGACCGCACCAGTTCGATAGTTCCGTCGAACTGACGCCCCAGGTCGTCGGGAAGCGACGAACGCTACTGGTGCTCCGCTGGCTCCTCCACTGTAGAACCCCGCCTTCAGGTCAGCTCCTTGCGCTGGTACAGGGCGGTGGCGACCAGGGCGGACACGGTCAGCATGGTCAGTCCGGCGGCCAGCGCGCCAAGGGCCATGAGGGTCGGGTGGTTCAGCAGCCAGAGCATGGTCGAGGAGAGGCTCTGAGCGTCGGAGAACAGGGGCACGCCAGCGACGGCGACGAGGACCAGCATCAGGAGCGGGGTGATGAACACTCCTTTGCTGAAGTCCAGGACGAAGTAGACCGGGTATGTCGCTGCGACCGTGTAGCACAGCGCCAGCCATGCCCCCGCGGCGAACGTGGCCATGCTGGTGGCGTCCACGGATACCCCGGTCGTGGTCGAGGCCAGCCCGGTGGCGGCGACCGCTACGAAGATGGAGGTCACGCCCAGAACCAGGGCGTACAGGTACCGTCCGGCGACCACGTCGCGACGGTGCAGGGGCACGATCCCGTAGAGCCGACAGGTCCGGTTCTTCTCGTGGACGGCGAACAGGTACAGGACGAACGTCGCGGTCGCCGCCACGGTCACGGTCCCAGCGAAGACCGGTGTCCTGGTCAGCACGGCGACCAGGAACGGCACCACGACCGCTGCGCCCAGCACCGGGTAGGACGACTTCATCACCCACGCCTCGAGGCGGGCGGCGGCCACGACCCGGTTCACGGCACCCTCCGGTCCTGGGCGACCCGGACGACCACGTCGTCCGGCGAGGGCCGAGCGGTGACCGTCCCCGCGGGGAGAAGATCGGCGTGCTCGGCGGGCAGCAGGCACGAGAATCCTCGGGGGTCGGTGTCCAGGCCGACCGCGTGAGACCGCAGCCGGTCGGGCGGCTGACCCGGACCGGTGGCCAGGACGTAGCTGTCGAGCAGGGCCGCGGTCGTGCCCGTGTAGAAGATCTGCCCGGCGTCGATGACGGTGACGTGGTCGGCGGCCTGCTCCAGGTCGGAGGTGATGTGGGTGGAGAACAGCACCGACCCGCCGCCGGCCGCGTGCTCGCGCAGCACGCCCGCCAACTCGCGACGGGCCAGAGGGTCCAGTCCCGAGGTCGGCTCGTCCAGGACCAGCACCCTGGCGTCGTGGGCCAGCGCCACGGCGAGCATGAGCTTCAGGCGCATCCCGCGTGACAGGTGCTTGACCTTCCGGCCGGTCGGCAGGTCGAACCGGTCCAGCAGGCCCCGGTACGTCCCGGAGTCCCACCGGGTGTACAGGCGACCCACCGCGACACCCACGTCGCGGACCTTCCACGACTCGACCAGGGGCACGTCGTCGAAGACCACGCCCAGGTCCTGCTCGACCGTCGTCTCCTCGGCCCGGGCGTCGCGGTCCAGCACCCGGACCGTCCCGGCGTCGGCAGCCACCATGCCCAGCAGCAGCCGGACCGTGGTGGTCTTGCCCGCCCCGTTGCGCCCCACGAACCCCATGACCGACCCTGACGGCACCCGCAACGACACCGGACCCAGCGTGAACTCCTTGAACCTCTTGGTCAGCCCCTCGACCACCAGGCCGTCTGCCGGGCCGCTCACGTCCGTGCCGTCGCCCGTGCCAGGTGCAGGGGCGACCACGGCGTGCTGCTGACTCATGCTCTGCTCACCGTCCGTGGGACTCGGTCACGACGGCCTGCAGCTCACCGACCGGCAGCTGGGCGGAGCGGACCATCGTCAGGGGGATGGTCCCCGACTGGCCCCCGCCGGACCAGGTCACCGTCCAGTGGGCCGTCACGGTCACCGTGAACGCCTCGTTCAGCTGCCCGGCGCTGGTCGTGCGGTACCAGTACCCGCAGGTCGGCGACGGGGCGGCCCCGTACGAACGGTCGTAGGGCGTACCGGCCGCGGCACTGCCCGAGCAGGTCACCACCCCGCCGTCACCGGTGCGCCAGACGGTCCTGTCCAGCGTCGCGATCGCGGTCACCGACACCGCCCCGGCCGTGGCCGTCCGGGTCGCCGGGCCGGTCGTGGACTCGCCTGGGTCAGAGGCCCAGAACCAGGTGGGCAGGCCGATAACCTGGAGGCGCTCGGGGCCCGACCCGCCCGTGAGCCCCAGCCCTGGAGCTCGGAGGCGCATCTGAGCCACCGCCCTCTGGGCCAGCTCCCGCGGCGACACCGTCCCAGGCGCCGACGGCACCCACCACGCGGACATCAACTCATCGATACACCCGATGATGACCCCGTCGGTGTGCCCCTCCCACACCTCGTCGGACAACGGAGGCTGAGGCTCCTTCGGCTTCGTCCAGCAACCCGCCGACTGGACCCAGTACGAACCGTCCGCACCCAAGCACGAGATATAGGTGCCACCAATCATCTCTACGCGACACTCGTCCACAGACCCCGAACCACCAGTGCCTCCCCCGGAACCCGGATCGAACGCCTCAATCCCGACACCGCAGTCCAAATCACCGCAGTCCTCCTTGACCGGGCCATCAGCAGGCGAGTCCGGGTCTGCATGCACCGGCGTCGCAATGCCGACTACGAGTACTGCGCAAAAGATACCTGAGAAGATCGAGCGGGGGGTCAACACGGGCGTCCTCTGTCCTTGTGATAGTTGGCGACGATCCAGGCGTCGCCAGCGTGAGCCATGGTCGTCGTGGCGACGAACCGTCCGGTGGTACCTGGAATCAAGTCGTCGGTACCGTCCGGCATGATCACCTGACGACCGGTGTCGTCCTCGCATACCTCGAACGTCACGCGTTCGTGCCCGCTGCCTGTACCAGAGTCGACGTACTCGGTCGCTGTCATCGAGACGACCTTGACGGTACCGACCTGGTGGGCACCAGCGGCCTCCGCAGCCCGCGCGTACCCGATCAGGTCGGCCCGGTGGTCGCCGACCGTCAGGGTTCGGAGCTTGGCGTCCCAGTCGTGGTAGCCGCCCTGGGCCACCTCGTCGTACAGGCCCCTGTAGTGCTTGTACGCGGTCTTGGCGTCTTCGATGTTCTGCTCTTTCGGGCTCAGTGTCAGTGTCGTCTGGGGCGGTCTGGTCGAGGCCTGGGTACGGGTCGGTTCGGCCGTGCCGGTGGGTGCCGGCTTGTCGTCCGAGGTGCACCCGGTCACCACCACCACGACGGCTAGCAGCAGCGCCGCCGCTGCGGCTGTTCGTGTCTTCATGGGGTTCCTTCCTGGTTCACGGGTTGGTGCCGAGCCAGCCCAGGGGCTCGTCCGGGGTGTAGAAACGTTCCAGCGGGGCGGTCGCGGTCTGGCGGACCGTGATCGGGACGAACGGCACGATGCTGATGATCTCACCGGTGACCGTGCAGGTGACGGTCCTGGTGTCTGCCCTCACCTCCACCTGGGAGTCGAAGAGCAGGCTGGTGCCGCCAGCCCGTTCCAGGCGTGCCCGGGCCTCGGCCTCGGCCGCCTGGACCGAGCCTCGTTCGACGGCTCCGGCGATCACCGCGGCGTTGGCCGCGTCGCGCGCGGCGTTACGGCCGGCGAACAGGAGCATGACCTGGAACCCGGTGAGGACGACGGTCACCACCAGGATGGTGACCAGCAGCGTCTCGACGCTGGCCGAACCGCGCTGGGGGCGGCGGTCCGGCTGCACGGTCACCACGGCGGGAAAGGTCGTCACGCTCACCTTTGTCACCTTCCCGACGAGATGCCGCGGACCATGCGCACCGAAGCGTCCCCGTCGACCGTCCACGTCCTCAGGCCCAGGATCTTCGGGGTGTACGTGGTCTGGGTGGTGACAAGGACCTCACCGTCGACGAAGGTGACGGTCCCGGTCATCCCCGCGGCGCCGATGACCTCCTGACCGGCCGCTGCGGCCTGGTCCAGGTCCCAGGAGGTCGGCGGGTACCCTTCCTGCAGTCCGCCTGCGTCCAGCCGCTGGGCAGCCGCGCGGGCCGCCTGCTGGGCCGTCCACGCCACCTGGTTACCCGCCTCGTAACGACCGCCCAGGTCCACCACCACACCGAAACCAGCGATCAGCACCGGCACGCACATCAGCACCAGCACCCCGGTATGGCCGTCGTCGCCCCGCGCGCGCGATCCCCGACGGTCCGCCGTACCCGTCCGCATCACTGCCGCCTCCGGTAGGTGTCCAACGACGCCGACGCGGTCGCCACGACCTCACGGTCGTCCAGACCGGGCACTCCCAACGGTGTCAGCGGCACGTGGCACGTCACCGTGACCGAGACCGTCGCGTGCTGCCCCAGCGGCACGGCGAACCCCGTCGTGTCCACCACCACCGCCATGTCCTGGCACCTGTGGTCAGAGTTGTCGAACGTCGTGGACGCAGCCGCCTGGGCCAGCGTCACAGCCTGGTCGGCGTCACGGGCCAGCGACGCAGCCCTGGCACCCTCGTTAGCGGCCGACCGCACCACACCCCGACCGATCACGACATACCCCGCGGCGACCAGCAGCGCGACGAGCGTCAGGGCCACGGGCAGCACGATCAAGGTCTCCACGCTGATCGCACCGCGCTGACCAGGACACCGACCGCCTTCCCCTGGGACGGCGCGATGCCTCGCCGCTCCTGTCGTTCGTCTCATGATGCCCCTCCCGCGATCGACACCAACCGCCTGGACGTCATACACCAGCGGTCATCGCCAGTCGGACCCATCGTAGACCAGGAAGAGGCCGATATGAGCGGAATGCCCCGAGAGATTCGAGCTCGTCGTCACCGAGCGGTGAACGAGGGCCAGCGGTCAGCGGATGGATGTCCTGGTTCGGCTGCGCGGCTCACGCCCGAGGTAGCGCGGCGGTTCAGTGTCGGCACGGCGGCGGTGTCCGGTCTGTACTGTTTGTGACGGTGAGCATGTACGGTGGTTTCACGAGGTCGACGGGAGGGGGCCACGCGTGCTGGCGCTGATGGTGGTGGCTGCGGTCGTCGCTGTCGTGCAGCTGGGGCTGGTGGGGTCGTGGGCGCGGTCGGTGCGTCTGTCTACGTTGGTGCAGGCGGTCGGGGTCGGGTTCGTGGTGTGCGCCCCGGTGACCGTCGCGGTCCAGTGGGCGGTCACCCGTGGCGTCGCGTCGGCGGGCGTGGCGCACGATCTTGTGGCTGGTCGCTATGGCCCCGGCGGTGGCGTACCTGGTGGTGGGAGGGTTCCCGGCGACCCGAGGTCTCCAGCAGACCATGGCCGGCCCGGTCGGTACGGGCCTGCTGCTGACTGGGCTGGTAGCCGGGATCGTCGTGACGGCGTCGCAGGTGCCTGCTCTGGTGAGGCACCTGCGTGCGTCGCACGGGCCGGTGTGGCACGAGGCCGCGATCCGCCCCGCCGCCAGGCTGGCCACCGTCACGACCACAGTCCTGGTCGCCGTGGTCCTGACCACCAGGCTGGTCGCCGCCGACGGTGACGCTACCGGGCCGGTCTTGCGCAGCTACCACGTCCTGGACGCCCTGTCGATGGCCGTGCTCGTCCTGGGCCTGGCCCTGCTGCTCATGGCCTTCATCACCGTCCCGCCCATGGCCCTGGCCGTCACCAGCGTCGGGCTGGTCGCGATCGAAGGCTCCGTCGCAGTCAGCGCCGGGTACCTCGCAGCCGGAACCCTGACCGTCGCCGCCGCCACGATGCTCCACGAAGCAGCCGACGGCTATGACGATATCTACGACCGGTACGGCGAATACGATGAACCCCCAGTGCGAAAGCCAGCGCCCAGACAACCTCCTGGGTCGAATACTCCACGCAGCAATGGTCTGCAGAACGAACAGGCGAAATCTGCAGTTAGGGAAGCAGAACGACGGCTCGGTCGAGAACTGGATCGGCGCGAGATCGAGCGGGTGCATCGAGAGATCACCAAGCAGGGGATGAGTCGTGACGAGATCATCGAGACGATAGTTGGGATGTTTCCATGAGAGGTGAGAAGCAATGAGTGTCTGGCCTGCTGGTGCTCTGGGTTCTGACCCCGCAGCTGATCTGCGCGGGGACCTTGCTGGCGCGATCGGCCTGCAGGCATGGGGTGTCGAACTAGGCTACGGGAGTTTTCTGCTCCTTAGTTTCGGGGAGCATGATCAGGCTGCCCCGTGGCGCGGAGAATGGCACCTGTGGGTCTACTGCACGTTCTGGCGTATCGAGACCGACGAGATGGTGTACGCGGCCTGCGAACAGGAGCGGGAACGTCTGGTGGACCTGGTCCGGGTCCTCGAAGGACGCACGCTCGTGGGTACTGACGTCGAGGTGCCGTCGTTGTCGTTGACCTTGTACTTCTCCGAGGGGCTGCGGCTGCACACCTTCTCCTTCAAAGCAGACGATGGCGCGGACCACTGGATGCTGTTCCTGCCGGACGGCAACGTACGGGTCGCAGGTCCGGGACCGACCTGGGCCATCGGACCGTCCCGCAAGACTCGTGGGAGCCCCCCGGGGAGAGAGGTGAACAGATGACAGACACAACCGCAGCCTCGGTGGGTCCGGCGGCGGATCTGCGCCAGGACCTGGCGCCCGTCCTCGGTAGAGGGGTCCGGGTCGTACAGCTGGAAGCAGACGGGGCGCTGCTCCTGGAGCTGGGTGGCCCCCGGCCGGTCGCGCGCGGCAACCGTGGGCCGTTCTTGTGGGTCTACGCGCCGTGGCGGGTCGAGACCGACACCGAGGTGCTCGCCACCTGTGCCGAAGAGCTGGCGGCCTCGGTCCGGGTGCTGGACGACCAGGTCCTGACCGGTGCCGATGTCGAGGTCCCGTCGTTGTCGGCCACGTTCTTCTTCGCAGACGGACTGCGGCTGCGCACCTTCTCCGTCACCGACACCGACGTGCAGTGGGAGCTGTACCTGCGCGGCCGCTGGGTCCGGACCGCCGGTCCCGCCTGGGCCTGGACGCTGCATCGCGATACAGACGAGACCGAGCCGAGAAGGTGATCAACGCAGATAGAAATACGAGGTCGAAGATCCCGGGAGCTGCGTGCTGCCGGTGCGTAGCTGTGCCAGGTGGCACAAACAGAGCCCAGAGCAGACAACCCGCCGGGCAGGTCGGTCCCGGTCACGCACCAGGCGTCTCCTCGGTTCTGTACCTGGGTCGCCATCCGGGGGCGACCTGGTCGAGGTACCGCTCGTGCTCTGGTGACAGCGTCCCGTTGCGCAGGTGGAACAGCCACCCTCGTCTCCACCTGTTGAGCCGCCGCTCGTGCAGGTCGTCGCTGCGGCCGGAAGGGAGCCTGCCGTCGGCCGCTACCAGCCACCGGCCCAGCGCCACGGCCCGGGCCGGGAACTCGTCGACCCCGCTACGGGCCCTGGGCCGCCACCCCGGGGCCACCTCGTCGAGGTACCGCTCGTGCTCCGACGGCAGCGTCCCGGTGCGTAGCTGAAGCAACCACCGCCGTCGCCACCTGTTGAGCCGCCGCTCGTCCAGGTCGTAGCTGAGCTGGCTGGGCACCCTGCCGTCGGACCAGACCATCCACCGGCCCAGCGCCCTGGCCCGGGCCGGGAACTCGACCGCCTTCCGGAACCGGGGGCGCCACCCCGGGGCCACCTGGTCGAGGTACCGCTCGTGCTCCGGCGGCAGCGTCCCAGAACCTAGCCGCTCGACCTGGCGGCGCCTCCAGGAGCCCAGCGCCCGCCCGTGCGGTGCGCCCTTGCGGGAGGGAGGCAGCCCGCCGTTCGAGCGTATCCACCGGCCCAGCTCCTCGGCCCGAGCGCGGAACGCCTCAGGTCTGCCCAGGGTCGGACGCCACCCCGGAGCCAACGCGTCGAGGCAGGCCTCACGCTCCGGCGACAGCTTCCCGGCCCGCAGGTAGGCCGTCTGGGCAAACCTCCAGCCGGCCAGCAGCCGCTCGTGCCGATCGTCGCCAGGAACATGAGGTATCCGACCGGTCGAGCCCATCCACCGGCCCAGCTCGGCAGCCTTGGCCCGGAACGCGTCCGGACTGTCTCGACGCACCGTGCGCCATCCGGGAGCCAGCGCGTCGAGGCAGGCCTCACGCTCCGGCGGCAGCTTCCCGGCCCGCAGGCTGCCGGTCTGTTCGTACCTCCAGCCTGCCAGTGCCCGCTCGTGCCGATCGTCGCTGCGGACGTGAGGGGCCTCGCCGGTCGAGCCCATCCACCGGCCCAGCTCGGCAGCCCGGGTCCGGAACGCAGCCATCCCAGTCTCACGCCGAGCCGGACGCGCCGGCGCGCCAGCCCCCGCAGCCGCCCTGACCCTGGGCCGGGGGCGCCACCCGGGAGCGACCTGGTCGAGGTACGCCTCGAACTCCGACGGCAACGTCCCGGCCCGCAGCCGGTTGGACTGGGACAGTACCCACCGAGCCAGCCGCAGCTCGTGCGCGTCCTCAGACCGGCGGGAAGGCACCCGGCCGGTCGAGTCCATCCACCGGGCCAGCCTGTCGGCCTTGGCCCGGAACTCCTCCGGACCGCCCCGCGGCTTCGGACGCCAGTCCGGAACGACCGCGTCGAGGCACGCCTCACGCTCCGGCGACAGCTTCCCGGCCCGCAGCTGCGTGATCCGGTTAGCCCGCCAGGCGGCGAGCGCTCTCTCCTGCCCGTCGACGCTGCGGGCGTCGGGAGCCCTGCCGGTCGAACGCATCCACCGGGCCAGCTCGGCAGCCTTGGCCCGGAACTCCTCCGGCCCTCTCCGGCGCACCGAACGCCACCCGGGAGCCAGCGCGTCGAGGCACGCCTCACGCTCTGGCGACAGCTTCCCGGTCCGCAGCCGGAGGCGCAGGTTGTTCCGCCAGACACCGAGCTCCCGCTCGTGGGCGTCGGTGCTCCTACGGTTGGGAACCCGGCCCGCCGCGCGCATCCACCGGCCCAGCTCCTCGGCCCGGATACGGAACTTGTCGACGCTGCCCTGACGCCACCCCTCCGCCACCGCGTCGAGGTACGCCTCACGCTCCGGCAGCAGCGTCCCGGCCCGCAGCAGCGCCAGCTGGGCGTACCTCCAGTCGGCCAGTCGCCGCTCGTGCGCATCGGCACTACCCCGGTTGGGCTTGCAACCCTCGGCCGACGCCAGCCACGCACCCAGCTGCTCCGCCCGGCTACGCCAGACATCAGCCCCCCGGGGCAGCGGGCGCCAGCCAGGAGCCACCGCGTCGAGGTACTTCTCACGCCCCGGTGACAGTATCCCGTCGTGCAGCTCGTGAATCCGCTGATGTCTCCAGCAGGCGAGGCCCTGCTCGTACTCGTCCGCGCTGCGACGGTTGGGGATCCGACCCTCGGTCGACGCCAGCCACGCGCCCAGCGCGTCAGCCCGGACCCGAAAATCCTCTGGCGGCAGGCTCACTCTCGCTCCTGGGACACCGGATCCCGACCGGCCTGGGGCGTCGTCCCAGGCCGTCCGTGCGCCTGGGGCACCACCCGGAGACGTGGGACCGACGAGGCCAGCCCGGTCATGACGACCAGCCGCCGAACAGCTCGGAGGCGCACCAGACCACCCCGACGGCACAGGCCGCGCTGAGCAGCAACCACACCACCAGGGCGACCCGGGCGGTGCGGCGGCTGGCCGCGGCGACGGACGGCAGGGGGGCCGTCCCGCGCAGCGCTGTCGGGCCTTCCACGACCTGCAACGGTGGGCCCGGGGGCAGGGGAATCGCGCGGGGCGTGTACCGGGGGCGTTCCTCGGGGAGCGACAGCGGGGGTTTCGGCACGCCCGCCAGGCCGCCCGGGCCGCGCAGCACCGGATCGGCCATCGCGACCCCGGACGGTCTGCCACGCCGGACCATCACGGTGCCGTCCGGGTCCGCCGGGTGCACCACCACAGTGCCATCAGTCGGCGGACCCGACTGACGAGCCACCATCACCGTGGCGTCGGTCGGCGGGTCCGAGCGACGCGACACCATCACCGTGGCGTCGGTCGGCGGGTCCGACTGCCGAGCCACCATCACCGTGGCGTCGGTCGGCGGGTCCGAGCGACGCGACACCATCACCGTGCGGTCGGCGAGGGTGTCGTCGTCCGGGTCTTCGAGCGGCGCAGTGTCGCGTGGGGGCTTCGGCGGCGGTCCGGCTCGGAGCACCGTCGCGGTACCGGCGGGCGGGCTCGTCCGACGCGAGACCATCACCGTACGGTCAGCAAGGGTGTCGTCGTCCGGGTCTTCGAGCGGCAGGGTGTCACGGCCGTGGTTCATCGTCGCACCTGGATCGTGTCGTCGATCGTGTCGTCGAAGGTGTCGTAGATATCGTCGATATCGTCCATCACCGCGTCGGCGCGGCGCGGCCGTACCGGGGTCACCGAGTCGGCCAGGTCGGTATCGGTGTCGATGCTGGTGTCCCCCGCGACCAGCCCGCCGGAGCGCACGTCGACGACGAGGACGGTGATGTTGTCGCGCCCGCCGGCCTGGTTGGCCAGCGTCACCAGGGTGTCGGCCGCCGAGCGCGGCGTGCCGGACAGGGTCAGCGCGGCCCGGATCGACTCGTCGGCCAGCTCGCGGTACAGGCCGTCGGAGCACACCAGCAGCCGTTCGCCGCTGACCACCGGCATCAGCCAGGAGTCGGCGGTGGAGTCGGCAGCACCGAGCGCCCGGGTGATGACGTTGGACTCGGAGAAGGTGGCGAGGTCCTCGGGGGCCAGCAGCTGCGCGTCGAGCATCTCCTGGGCCAGGGAGTGGTCGACGGTGACCTGCTCCAGCGTCCCGCCCATGTGCCGGTACACCCGGGAGTCGCCGACGTTGAGCACCAGCCAGTGCGGGGCGCCGAGATGCTCGACCAGGACCACCCCGGTCACCGTGGAACCGGCGCCGCGCCGGGTACCGGCCGCTACCTGCTGCACCGCCTGGTTCGCGGCCTCCAGCGCGGTGCGGACCACGTCCAGGGTCGCCAGTCCCGCCCCGGTGAGGCACTGCGCGAACGCGCCGACCGCCGCGGCCGAGGCCCGGTCGCCCGCCTCGTACCCGCCCATCCCGTCGGCGACGACGAAGACCGGCGCGGCGGCCAGCACGGAGTCCTCGTTCACCGGTCGCACCCGGCCCGGGTCCGAGGCTGCGGCCCAGGCCACCTCGACTCCCGCCAGCACCGCCGTCTGGTCGCTCATGAGGGCCCGCCCGGGGTCAGTCGCATCCCCACGGCCCCGAGCACCAGACGGCCGTAGACCGGCGCGGCCTTGCCCGGTTCGACGTCGACCTCCTCACCGTCGGCGTCCGTGGTGACCACGCCGTTGGTCGAGCCCATGTCGACGACCCGCCAGACGTCGTCGACCAGGTCGAGCCGGGCGTGGGTCTTGGAGATCGTCCGTCCGTCGTCCGTGATGGTCAGCACCTGGACGCCGAGGTCCACCGACTCCGGGCGGCGGCCGATGACGACCGACCGCGACCGGACGACGAAGGTCCGGCCGTCGTCGAGGCTCAGCACCCACGGCTGGAAGGTGGGGCGTCGCACCACCACGGTGCCGTCGACCTCGTCGTCCGAGAGCGGGATCACCATGGTCTGCTGGGCGTCGGACGACGACCCGACGAGGGTCAGCGGCGCTGGGGCTGGGGCCGGGGCCGCCGACACGGCCGGGAGCGACGTGGCCGGGAGCGACGCGACAGGTGCCGGTGCTGGGGGCGGCGCCAGGACGACGGGCGGCAGCGGCCCCGGCCCGACCGCTGGCTGGTCGACACCGGGTGGCGGTCCGGGCAGCCCCCCAGGGGGCGGCACCCCGGTGCTCGGCGCGGGAGCCAGCGGCACGGGGTCGGGCACCAGGGAGACGGGCGGCACGGCCGGGGCCGACGCGGCGAACCTCGGGTCCGGCACCGGGACAGCCGACTCCCACCCGAGACCCTGGGCCGCCGAAGCGGGTGCCGCGGCGAACGGGTCCGGCTGGACCAGGACCGGTTCTGACGGGGCAGACAGGTCCGGCTGGCCGAACGACGCCAGGTCGACGGGCTGCGGCGCGTACGGTGCCGGACCAGGCTGCGGCACGTACGGTGCCTGACCAGGCTGCGACACGTACGGCGCCTGACCAGGCTGCGACACGTACGGCGCCTGACCAGGCTGCGACACGTACGGTGCCTGACCAGGCTGCGACACGTACGGTGCCTGACCAGGCTGCGGCACGTACGGTGCCTGACCAGGCTGCGGCGCTGGGACGCTCTGGCCGACGGGCCCCGACGGGTCGGACAGCTGCGGCCAGAGCGGCGGTTCCTGCGACCAGGGCTGACCCGACTGACCGAGCATCACGGGCTCGCCGGGCGCGACCGGCAGACCAGAGCCTGGCGGTCCTGGAACGGGCTGACCTGGCATGACGAGCTGGTCGAACGCCGCAGGCTGGCCCGGCCCGACCGGCTGACCCGGCCCGACGGGCTGACCTGGCTGGACAGGCTGACCGAATACCGGGGGCTGACCTGGAGCAGGGGCGGGCATCTGCCCCGGCACCGGCGTCTGGAGAACCGGCGGCAGGCCCCCCTGGCCCGCGGCTGGCTGCCCGAATCCCGAGAAGTCACCCGGTGCCGCGGGCGCCCACGGCTGGCCCGATACCGGGGGGGCCGTCGTGGTCAGCGGCGCACCCGCCCACACCGGCACCGACTCGGGCGACGCCAACGGCCCCCGGCCCGCGCTCGGGGCCGTGGTCGGGGCCATCCGTTGCGGTTCGAAGTCCGGCTGGTCAGACCCCCAGCCCAGCAGGGAGGCCCATACCGGCGGCAGCACCACCGCCAGCACGGTGTACCCGGCGCCGCGTCCGAACGACTCGTTGATCCGGTGCAGGGTCAGGGCCCAGACCCAGAGCCCGTAGAACGGGACGACCAGCACGATCACGATGTGCCAGGCCGGTCGGCCGACGCGTTCCAGCAGCTCCATCTGGCTGACGACCGGCACCCACGCCTTCCACTTCGGCGCGCCTATCTTGGCGAAGAGAGCAGCCAGCGCCGCGGCGTACCAGCAGTACACCGCGACCCCGAACAGCGAGTACACCAGGCTCACGACCGTCGCCATCGCTGCTGCCCCGTTCCCCGTCATCGTGGAGACTCCTTCTCGCGCGCGGACGTCGTGGACTTCGCACCTCTGGACCCGGACGAGCCCGAAGAGGTCAGTGCATGCAGTATCGACCGTGGTCGCAACCACGCCCAAACTCGTTCCTTGGCCGAACGGCTGTCGCGCACCTCGGCCAGGTCCCGCTCGATGATCGCCCAGGCGTCGTCGCTGACCGTGGCCGTGGCCGGCACCGACCCGAACACGGCGGTGTCGACCAGCGTGGCCAGGGCGCTCACCCCCGGTCGGCCGCTGGCGCTGGCGGCCTCGCGCCGGGTCGGCCCGACCAGCGGCACGCCCAGGTCCAGGCAACGGTCGGACAGCTCGGCCCAGGCGCCGACCGCCGCGACCTCGGGCACTGCCGCCCGGCGCCGCCGCCGTCGCCGCAGCCCCTTGACCGCGGGGACGACGACGAGGAACGGGATCAGGGCGAACACCGCCAGGCCCAGCGACAGCCCGACCGTCCGCGCCACGCGCACCCACCCGGCAGGCTCCTGGGCGCTGTCGTCGTCGTTCGCGTCGGCCTGGGTGTTGGAGTCCTGGGCGGTGTCCGGCGGCTGGACCACGTCGAGGTAGGGCTCGCGCACCTGGGTCGGGTTCGACGGGGGTTCCTCGCCCTGGACCACCGGCTGCGGCGGGTCGGCCGTCTGCGGGTCGACGTCGAAGGTCACCCACGACCCGCCCGCCGAGCGGACCTCGACCCAGGCGGCCAGGTCGGCACCGGTGCACACCGCGTCGCAGGTCGGCAGGGTCGGGTCCGACGAGGTCAGCCGCACCCCGAGGACCACCCGCGACTCGTACCCCAGGTACCGGGCCAGCAGCGCGACGGCGGTGGCGAACTGCTCGCCGTCGCCGACGGCGGCCACCAGGTCAGAGGCGGAGGCCGACGCCCCGACGGCCTGCTCCTGGTCGTTGAGCTGGGTGAACAGGCTTTCGACCCGGAGGGTGGAGTGCCCGGCGTAGGCCGCGACGAAGGCGAACCCGGGCGCTTCGGCCTCCGTCCAGGCGGCGGCGTCGGCGGCGTCCAACCAGTGGCTGAGGTAGCCGCGGGCACGCAGCCGGTCGACCAGCTCGGCGAAGCCCTCGGCCGTGCGCGGCCGACCCTGGGCCTTCACCCAGGCCACCATCTGCGGATAGCTCTCGCCGCTGATCAGCGCGGTGTCGGCTGGCGCGCCGAGCCGCCCGACCGGCGGAGCCGACGATCTCACCCGGTAGCCGTCACCGGGCCGCAGCCCGGTCTGGCCCACCCCGGTGGTCGCCACGTCGAGCGCGGCCGACGCCCACGGGGAGACGTAGAACGCTCCGGCCAGCCGGTCGGCCCGGGGTCCGGTGAACACCGGGGCGCCGACGATCCCGACGGGCACCGGCATCCAGATCCCGGTCGCCAGGTCGCCCATCGTCACGGTCGTCTGGCTGGCACCGCCGCGGCCCGTGCGCGGCAGTCGCAGGAACCGGCGGTCGTCGCCGCTGGTCGAAGTGGTGAAGTGCTGACCGTCGTAGGCGTCCAGCACCGCGATGCGCAGCCGGTCCACCGGTCTACCGCTCACCTGGACGGTGAACAGCTCGGTGGTGGCCGCCGACCCGGCGAACGCCGCCCGGTACCCGTCCAGAGGACTGGGTTCGGCCTGCACCGCCAGGACAGGTTCCACCCCGTCGCGCACGGTGCTCCGGTCGGACGCGCTGGACACCGCCGGGGTGACCAGCACCGCCGCCACCAGCGCCAGCGTGCACAGCACCGCACCGGCGGCCACCGGCACCACCGCGGCCAGCCCGGCCCGGCGCACCCGGCGCCCCGTGCCCGTGCCCGAACCGGCGGCCAGCGCCCGCGCCCGGCGCAGCCTGGCCCGGGACACCAACCAGACCACGGTGACCGCGACCAGCGCCGCGCCCGGCCCGGTGAACTGCACGTCCGGCACCTGCAGCGGGCCCAGCCGCCAGGTCGGGCTGGGGGTGACCGGGGCCAGCACGGCGGCCAGCCCGGCCAGGGCACCGAGCACCGGCACCGCCAAGGCCGCCCGACGGTCGGCCCGGACCGCCAGCAGCGTGGCGACCAGGCACGCGACCAGGGTCGCGGCCAGCCACGGCGCCAACGACGCGCGGTAGTCGGCCACCGGCAGGCGCAGCGTCAGCAGCTGCCGCCACCCCACGACGACCCCGGCCAGCGCCTCGCTCACCCCCTGGAGCGCGGCGGCCGGGGACGCGGCCCGGTACGGCACCGCGACCGGCACCGACACCGCGGCGTAGACGACGACGGCCACCAGGGCGGTCGCCCAGCCGTTCCACCTGAACCGGCGGGCCGCCAGCCCCAGCCCGATACCCAGACCAGCCCCCACCCCGGCGACGAGCACCAGCCGCTGGGTCTGGTACACCGGCCAGACCAGCACCGTGGCCAGGGTGACCGCCACCAGCACATAGGTCACCCCGACCCCGGCCACGGCCAGGTCGCCGCGCCGTCGTCGGTTCGGGCTGGCGGCTTTCACGATGTCAGGGCCCCCCTCGCCAGCAGCCGACCCAGGTCGCCCAGCGCGCCGACGGTGATCACCGTCGTCGCCCGGTTCTGCCGCACCGACGGGTTGCCGTCCACCTCGCAGCGGACCACCACGGCCCGCGTGCTCTGGGGCAGCGCCGCGCAGGCCGAGGCGAGCCGACCCAGGTCCGGCTGGGAACCGGTGACCACGAACGCCATCGTCATACCGGGCGCGGACTGCCCGGCCAGCGTCGTGAGGTCCTCCAGCCGGGTGGCCTGGGGGGTGGCCTGCAGCTCGCAGGTCGAGTCGAGCAGCGCCCGGGCGGAGACCACGGGCAGCGAGCGCAGCGATACCGTCGCGGTGCGCACCAGGCGCGGCGGTTCGCCGCTGGTCGCCACGTACATGTCCCGGCCGTCGCGGATACCCTGCGCGGCCAGCGAGGCGGTGACGCTGATCGCCAGCTCCAGCTCGTCGTCGTCGAGGTAGTCGCCGTCGGCCAGACCCAGCAGCACCGCCAGGCGGGACCGGCGCGACTCCTCGTACTCGCGCACCATCAGGCGCCCCACCTTCGCGGTGGACCGCCAGTGGACGTGACGCAGCGAGTCTCCCGGGACGTACTCCCGGATAGCGTGGAAGGCCAGGTCGGCGGGCACCACGGTCTCGGACGGCAGCCCCTCCAGGTCGTGGATCTCCCCCACCGACGTGGCAGGCAGGCCGACGGTGACCGGGTGGACGAAGATCGTCTGGCAGTCCGGCCAGCTGACCTCCCGGCGCAGGAACCCGACCGGGTCCGACCGGGCCAGCGTCATCGGGCCCACGTCGATGATGCCGCGGTGCAGCGCCGCGATCCGCAGCGGTTCGGTGTGCCGCCCGCCCGGGCCCATGAACGGCAGGCTGGCCTCGACCAGGCCCTCGCCGACGGGCACGTCGATCACCGCGGGCAGCGCCGGACGACGGCTGGCGTTGACCACCTCGACCGCGCCGTCCACCTCCGTGCCGACGACCACCCGCTCACGCTCCAGCCGCAGCGTCACCTCGAAGTCGTGCCCGCCGAACAGGAACGGCACCGAGCCGACGAGCAGCACCAGACCGCCGACCAGCAGGAACCAGCCCAGCGCCCAGCCCGCGACCGGCCCGACGACCAGGCCGACCCCGACGCTGGCCACGACCATCCAGCCCGCCGCGGTCAGCGTCTCGCGCACCCGGCGGTACACGGCCCGCCACCGGGCGCCCAGCACCGCCGCGAGGCGCCGCAGGTCGAACCTCAGCGTCGCGACCCAGCCCGTCTGGGAGCCCAGCACCCGGGAGACCGTGGACGTGCGGGTGCGCGTCGCGGTACTGGTGTCCGTCCAGGAGGAGTCCGACCCGGAGGCGGACGTGGACTGGGGCGTGGACGGGTCGGGGCGGTCTGCTCTCATCGCACCTCGACGCCGTTCTCTGTCGGAACCGGCACGTCGAGCAGGATCTGCGCGAGCACCGCGCTGGCGGTCACCCCGTCGAACTCGGCCTCCGGCTCCAGCACCAGACGGTGCGCGAAGGCCGGTTCGACCAGGTCGCGGATGTCGTCGGGCACGACGAACCCGCGCCCGTGCGCCGCCGCCCAGGTGGCGACCAGCTTGGACAGCGCCATCGCGCCGCGCACCGACACGCCCAGCCGCACCTCGGTGGCAGCCCGGGTGGCGTTGACGATCCGGACCAGGTAGTCCACCAGCAGCGGGTTGATGAACACGGTGCGGGCGATATCGCCCATGGTGACCAGCATCGGCGCCTCGATCACCGCGGGCACCGGCCCGCGCGGGTTCGCCAGCCCCGAGATGATGCGCACCGTGGAGGCGTCGTCGGGGTAGCCGATCGAGGTGCGGATCATGAACCGGTCCAGCTGGGCCTCCGGCAGCCGGTAGGTACCCGCCTGCTCGATCGGGTTCTGGGTGGCCAGCACCAGGAACGGCTTGCCCACCGGCCGGGTGACCCCGTCCACGGTGACGTTGCCCTCCTCCATGACCTCCAGCAGCGCCGACTGGGTCTTGGGGCTGGCCCGGTTGATCTCGTCGGCCAGCAGCACGTTGGCGAACACCGGCCCGGCGTGGAACTCGAAGTCGCCCCGCTTCTGGTCGTAGACGCTGATCCCGGTCACGTCCCCGGGCAGCAGGTCCGGGGTGAACTGGATACGGCTGGACGTGCCGTGGATGGTCTGCGCGATGGTCCGGGCCAGGGCCGTCTTACCGGTACCGGGGTAGTCCTCCAGCAGCACGTGCCCGCCGGAGACGGCCGTGGCCAGCACCAGCTCGATGACGTGCCGCTTGCCCAGCAACGCCAGCTCGACGTTGTCGGCCAGGGTCGAGAACGTCTCGGCGAACCACGCCGTCTGTTCCTGTGAGATGGTCATACGCCGCCCTTCCGATGAGCGTCCGCGCCTGGTGAGCCGGTCACGGTTCCGGTGGTTCTAGTGGTTCTGGTGGTTCGCAGACTTCGCTGGAGGTCACAGGAGGGAGGGCAGCCAACCCCTCATAATCGGTATTATCCCACTTCAAGGTCCAGACGGCCTTCCCGTCAACGATATCCCTTTTCGGCACGACACTCGGTCGGTCGTGGAAGGTAAACGGACTGACGGTACAGCCAGCCGGTCCGACGCTGATTCTTCCCGGAGACCGCGGGCCTCCAACCGGGACCGTGGCGCTCTGCGAGCACTCGATGATACCGCCGATAGAAATACATTGCCGCACCCAGATATCACCGGGCGGCCTACCCTCGCGCCAGCCATTCCACGACTGGAATTCCGTGGGGGTCCAGGATCCACCGCCGTCGAACGAGAACCGGAGGGTAGGCCCAGACGGCTCCACCAGTGGAAGCTCCCTGGTGTCCAGCGGGTAGAAGTAACGGCCGTCGGGCAGCCTGCTCGGGGTGGTACTCATCTTGTACCCGCGGGTGACGGTCGGCGCTTGATCGTCGAAGACGAGCTTTGGCTCAAGGTCGATGCGGACCATGCCGTACCCGTTGGTCCCGCAGACGGTGAACCAGTACCTGCTGTTGTTTCTCACCGGGAACGTGGCACTTTCATTGCGGTCTTTTTCGACAGTCTCGGTGCGTTGTCCGCCGGTCACCGTGATCGTGATGTTGGGCTCGGTGCCGCGCGTAGAGCAGTTCGCACGGCCGTCCTCAGACATCACGTAGGTCAGATTCATCTTCCCGCTGTAGTTGTCGGAGAACCGGACACCGCTGACCGTCGCCGTGGTCCCTGAAATGTCTACCCTGGCCTCGGTTCCAGGTTCCTTGTACGGCAGACCGACCGCGGTGAAGGACACCGGCCTGGAGCCGTCGGACAGACCGCTGACATCGATACCAGGTGGCGGTTCGGTCTTACCCACCGGGATCACCGTGATCTCACGGGGCCCGACCGGCTGGTCAAGCGACACTCTCGTCGTCGTCCAACTGCCCGCACCAGCGCGGCTGTACCTGTTTCCATCGATCCGGAACGCGTCGGTGTCTCTCCCCGACATGATGGCCAGCACGACCTCGCTCTCCGTGGTGCTTCCCGCCTTGGCCTTGACGCTGTCGACCTT
Organism: Micrococcales bacterium; assembly: GCA_009777345.1. Lineage (GTDB taxonomy): Bacteria > Actinomycetota > Actinomycetes > Actinomycetales > Cellulomonadaceae > Cellulomonas. The sequence continues at coordinate 33,721 of WRMB01000028.1, forward strand.
GACGTCGATGTTCGGCGCCTTCCAGGCCCATGCCTCTACGAGGCTGGAGTCCTCCGACTCCCCACCAGCGCTGCGGGCTCGCACGGTGTAGCTACGCTGTTCGTTCGGCGTCAGGCCGTCGACCCGGCACCGGTACAGGGAGCGGCACTCGGCCACCCTGCTCCCCGCTCGGTAGACGAACAGCCTGTCCACCGGCGGGTACGCCGGGACGGTGTTCAGCGTGACGTCGAAGGTCACGCTGCTCTCGGTGACCGCGACCAGCACCGCGGACGGCTTACCCGGGTGACCAGGCAGCTCGAGCTTGAGCTGCCCGGTCCCGGCCCGCTCCTGCGCGTCGCGCACCGTGAACTGCACCTGGCAGTACCCGCCGGGCGGTTTGGCACCCGACGGCCAGGTCACCGTGACCGACTTGGTATCGGCGATCGTCACCGAGGCGGTCGAGCACGACGGCGCGACCTGCACCAGGGTCAGCCCGGCGCCCGGCTTGCCCGCGAACGGGTCGTACTCCCCGGGGACGCCGACCAGCTGCACCGTGCAGCTGCCCTTGCTCGCCTCGCACGAAGCGGGCACCGTCGCCCCGCGCGGAGTGTCGGGTGCGGCCTGGCCGACGACCAGGTCGATCGAGGACCGCAGCCCGCCGTAGGCCGCCACGGTGACGGTCGCGGCGGTGCGGGTACCCGGTCTGACCCCCGACGACACGGTGATGGTGACCGTCGTCCCCCTCTGGTCCAGGGTGAAGCCGTCGGTCGTCAGGGAGGTGCTGTAGACCAGCCTCTCGTCCCCGACCCGGTCGCCCTCCCAGGTCGTCAGGTCTTTCAGGTCGACGGTCTCCGACGCGCCCGGGGCGATGGTCAGGCTGGTCGAGGCCAGCAGGGGCTGCGGGGCCTTCGGGGCGATCTGGACCGGGACCACGAGATCGGTCCACGTCGTCTGCCCCGCCAGGCGCACCTGCACCAGACAGCTGTCCGTCCACGGCGCCCCGTTGCCCGCGTGGTAGGTGGCAGCACCCTGACCGCTCGGCAGGCACGACGCCTCCGACCGCTGCACGCTGAACGAGTCGGTGCTGGCGACCTCCAGCCGGTCGTCGGAGGCCAGCACGACCCGGTCAGCTAGGGTGAACTTCACCGAGGAGTCCTCGTCGACCTGGACCACCTTGGCCCCAGGATCGGCCACGACCCGCATATCGTCGAACGCCGGGATGCGCAGGAAGGCGTGCGCCACGACCTCGTTGCCGGTCCGGTCCGTGCCGCGCAGCGTGAACGGCACCAGCTCGCCGCGCTCCGGCAGCGGGCCGGTGATCCGGGCGCCGGTCGCGGTGTACCGGCTGGCGGTCGGCCCCCAGACCTCCAGGGTCAGGCTCGACGGGTCGCCCGCGGGCCAGACGACCTTGCCGGAGACCACGTCGACACCGTCGCGGAGCAGATCGGTCCGCCGGGCCGCGGTGAGCACCGTGTCCTTCACCTGCGGTGCCTCGACGGCGCTGCCCGCGGTGACCTCGACGACGAGCAGCCCCTCGGCCGTGGAACCGGTCTGCTCCGACCGCACCGTGTAGACGTAGGCGTGCGTGCCGAGCACGTCCCCGGCGGTCACCAGGACCCGGCCCTCGTCCATCTGGCTGGTGTCGAGCAGACCGGCCAGCCGGACCCGCTCCGGGTTGTCCTCGGCGGGCGGGGCGTCGGGCCGCACCGCGTGGATGCTCAGCCGACCACCGGACGGGTCACGGTCGTTGACCAGCGGTTCGAGCACCGCTGGCTGCGGGTCGCCCTGCCGCAGCCGGACCCGGTCGGTATAGGCCACCGGGCCGCCGTTGACGTCCGCGGCGGTCACCGCGACCCGGACCGTACCGGTGCCCTCCCCGCCGCTGGCGTCCCGGACCCGGTAGGTGAACGTCACCTGGTCGGCAGCCGCCGAGGCCGCGGCCTGGTAGACGATACCGTCCCCGGTATCGGCCACGGCCGCGGTCCCCTTGCCCACCGGTGGCTGGGAGACACCGACGACGACCACCGGGTCGCCGTCAGGATCGATACCGGACGTCGCCACCGGGATCTGCACCGACTGCCCGGCCGCCACCCGTGCGACCAGCGGCGGCGGCACCGGGTCCCGGTTCGTGCCCGCGGGTACCACGGTGACCGTGACCGTCGCGGTGGCCGTCGCCTCGAGATACCCGACCGGCGCCACCGAGTAGCGCAGATGGTAGGTGCCGGGCTGGTCGGGCGCCACGTAGCGCACCAGGTTGCCCGAGGCGAACACCATCTCGCCGGGGGTCTCCGAGCCGACCACGCTGTCCGGGACGACCTGCAGCGCCGCCCCGCCGGGGGCGACGTCGTTAGCGGTCACCGGGATGTCGACCTGGGCCCCGACCCGGACCGTCGCCGTGTCGCGCACCGCGATCGGCGGACCGAGCGCCTCCGGCAGCGCGAACACCGCGACCTGCCCGGTGGCTGCGGCGGACACACCGTCGGAGACGGTCACCGCCACCGTGCCGACCAGCCCCGGACCACCGTCGGGCGTCGCGCCCCGCAGCCGCAGCAACGACCCGTCCACCACGTCGGCGGTGAGCATCGCGTCGTAGCCGGCCGGGCCGCGGGCGGGCACGGCGGTGGCCTGGGTGAGCGTCAGCACGTTGTCCGTCGTGGCGTCCACCGCCGACAGCACGTCCACCGTGGAGTCCTGGTGGCTACGCACGAAAGCGGTCACCGGGGACATCGTCAGCCTCGCGGCCCCCTCCGGGCAGACGACCCGCAGCACCGCGGACGCCTCGGCGCCGGTCAACTCGTCGTGCACGGTGTAGGTGGCCTGGAACTGGCCCGGCCGACGCGGTGTGACCGTGACCGTGCCGTCCGGACCGGCCAGCACGTCCAGCCCGTCGGCCGATGCCGCCGAGGCGTCGGCGCTGACCAGGCGGTACGAACCGGACCCAGAGCTGACGTGGTCGGCGGCGACCGCGGTCGCGGCCACACCCTGGCCGGTGACCAGCGCCAGCGGTTCGACCTCCAGCGTCGGTACCGCAGTCACCTGGACGTTCAGCTGGCGCTGCGCCTCGGCGCCGTGCGAGTCGGTCACCGTGACGGTCACCGCGGCGGACGTAGACCCCGCGTTCGGGTCGATGTGGTGCACGGTGACGGTGCCGTCGGCGGACGCCACGGCGTGGAACGTCGGGTCGTCGACCGTGGCGGCGGTGAGCACGATCGGGTCGCCGTCGGGGTCGACCCAGTCGTCGAGCATCCGGACCCGCGCGGTCCCGCCCGGGACGAGGGTGGGGGTCGGCCAGGTCTGCGAGCACTGGTCGACGCACCAGGTCGGTTCGACGTTCGTCGCGTCGTCGACGACGGTCAGGGTGACCGTGGCTGGTTCCTCGGAGGTCAGCGTGCCGTCGGTGACGCGATAGCTGAACGTCGCCGACCCGGAGACGGCCTGCACCTGCACCACGAACAGCTGGTCGTTGTTGGTCAGGGTGAGATGCCCGAAAGCGGGGTCCAGCTCGGACACCGAGGCCGGGTCCACGGTGAGCACGTCCCCGGAGTTCGGGTCGTGGTCGTTGAGCAGCACCGGCAGCCGCACATAAGAACCCGCGCGCACCCCGAACGAGTCCGGCACGGCGACCGGCGGCATCTCCTCGGTGATCTCGGTGACCTTCTCGGTGCCGGTCGTCGTGGTCTGCTGGTCGATCCGCGACCACTGGCTCAGGGGGATGGCGGTGCCGTCCGGGACGGTCCACAGCAGCCCGGTCCCGGTCTCCTCCAGCACCGCCCGGTCGCCGTTGGACACGACCACCGGGTTCAGCTGCCGTTGGTCGCCCACGTCGGCCGGGTCGACGGCCAGCGCCCGGGTGCCGGAACGGTCCGAGGTCCACAGCGTGCCGCCGGTGCTGGTCAGCCAGGCCGCGACGACCAGCCCGTCGTCCATCACCACCGGTCGGGCCGCGGTGCCCTGGGCTTGCACGACGCGCTTGACGTCGCCGGAGCGCACCCCGACCTCCAGCAGGCCGGAACCGTCGGCCAGGTAGAGCCTAGAACCCTGGCCGCCCGCGAGCTGGAGCTTCGGGAGCGGGCCGAGGTCGATCTCGACGGCCCCGGTGTGCTCGGCGGTCCACAGCCGCCCGCTGTCGGCGTCGAACAGCACCCAGCTGCCCGACACCATGGCCATCGAGAGGTCGGCGTCCTTGTCCGGGGCGGCCTTGAGCGACACCGGGCCGGACAGCAGTGCGCCGCTGCTCGCGTCGAGCACCCGGACCGCGCCCTCGCCGCCCGAGTAGACCGCGACCTTGCCGTCGGCGTCGACGGTCGCCACCGTGGCCGAGTACTGGGCCGAGACCTCCGCGTCGCTGCCCGGCACGGGCTCCAGCCGGGTCGCGGACACCTGCGGCCTGGTCAGGTCACCGACCCAGACCGCCCCGTCGTTGGTCTGGTACAGCACCCAGCTCCCGGCGGACACGACCGCCTCGGTACCGTCCGGGGTGCCGACCGCCCCGGCCTGGTCCTGGTTCTCGGACAGGTCGCCGGGCGAGGCCGGGTCCACCGGCCACAGCAGCCGCCCGCTCTGGGCGACGACGGCCGCGTCCGACCCGTGCTGGACCACCGACTTCGGATCGTCCACGGACCTGACGGTGTCGATCTGCCCGAGCGAGGTGTTGACCCGGGCGTACTGTCCCGCGTCGCGGAACACCCACACCGACGACTCGACCCGGTCGGTGTGCTGCGCGTCGTACCCCTGCGCGACGACCGCACCCACGACCAGGGCCGCCGTCACGACGGTAGCCACGACCGGTCCGGCTCTCAGCCGCCGCCGGGGTGCCTCGGCCTGGCGGATCATCGCAGCACCCCCGACCACAGCATGACGAGGATGCCCAGCCCGAGCACCACGGTACCGGCCAGCGCCCCGATGAGCGCCGCCCGCAACCCTGACCCCTGGCGGGGCCCGGCGATGGCCAGCCCGTCCCGGTCCACCTGGTCGTTGTCGGCGACGACCCGGCTGGCCCGGGCCTCCCGACGACCGTGCGGCCGCACCGAGGAGATCACCGGACCGCGCGCCGAAGCGTCGTCCAGGTCGACCGGGGTCGCCCCGCGCGCCCAGTCGGCCGACGGGACGTCCAGCGCGGTCGGCATCAGGCCGCAGGCGTACTGGGCGGCCCGCAGCTCTTCGGCCAGCTCGAGCATCGACCCCTGGCGCCGGGCCGGGTCCCGGGTCATCGCCCGGAACAGGATCGACGTGACCTGGGGGGGAACGTCGGGCCGACCCAGCGGCTGCGGGTTGGAGTGGACGATCCGTTGGGTCATCTGGTCGCGGGAGTTCTTGCCCCTGTCCGGCAGCTCGAACGGCGCCCGGCCGGTGAGCAGGGTGTACAGGGTGGCGGCCAGGGACCACACCTCGGCGGGTACCGACCCGGCGACCTTCTCGGTCAGCACCTCCGGCGAGCTCCACGGCACCGACATCGCCACCGCCTCCGTGCGGCGGCTGCCGCCGACCGCGGCGGCGATGCCGAAGTCCGCCAGCACCGGGGTGCCCAGCGTCGTCAGCAGCAGGTTCGACGGTTTGATGTCCCGGTGCAGCACCCCGGAGCGGTGGGCCATCTCCAGCGCGCAGGCCACCCGCACCCCCGCGTCGAGCACGTCCGCCAGCGGCAGCGGCGTGCGCTTGGCGATGGCGCCGAGGGTGTCCGGGCAGTACTCCATGACCAGGTAGGGCCGCCCGTCGGAGGAGATCGAGGCGTCGTGGATGGTCACCACCGAAGGGTGCGCGGACAGCCGCGCCAGGACGTCGGCCTCGGCGTTGAACGCCCGGCGCAACGTCTCGTCCATCAGCTCGGCAGCCAGCACCTTCACGGCGACCACGCGTCGCGGCATGTTCTGCTCGTAGCAGAACACGTCGGCGAACCCACCCGTCCCCAGGGGACGGATATACGTGTACCCCGCGATGACGGGCGCACGACCCTGGACCCTCCGGGCCACCTGTCCTCCCTGGGACTCCAGACAAGAAGAAACGGTGCAAGCACCACGGTCCGCCCGACGACCTGACCGAACCCGACACAGCCGGACCCGACCGAGCCACCGCGCGGCAGACCTGCCCGACGGTACTGGCACTTCTATGGTAGTTGATGCCAGTTCGGGTGGATTCACCTGCTCGCCACGGTGAGACCGTCCCGGACCGGCGCACCTCCAGACGTGCGAACGTGACCCAGGACTTACCACCGGACCGCCGGGCAGTGGGATGATGACGCTCGTGACCGCGTACACCGATACCGCAGCCCGTCTCGCCCCCCTGGACCGGCTGCAGCGCCAGGCCCTGCGCACCTTCAGCCAGCGGCTCGCCGTGCCGATGCTCGGCGCCGGGTTCGGCAGCCTCGTGGTCACCGACGTCACCGGGTCGTTGCTGCTGCTCACGACGATCGACCGGACCACCGGCGAACCGAAGCGCACCCCCCTGGGCTACGCCGTCGTGGGCGGCGCGGTGGTCGTGATGTCCGGGTCCGGGACCAAGGCCGAGTGGTTCCGCAACGCCGTGGCCGACCCGCGCGTCGAGGTGGTGCTGCCCGGCACCCGGCTGCGCGGCTCCGCCTCGCCGGTGACCGACCCGAACCGACGCCGCTCGGCGCTGCGCGCGCTGCTGAGCTCCATGCCGGTGCCCTCGCTGATGCTCGGCGGCGACACCGCCACCGACGACACCAGCCTCGACGAGCTGGCCGCCCGCTGCCCCGTCCTCGCGATCACCCCCACCGCGGTCCTCCCCGGCCCCTTCGACCCCCGCGGCTGGGCCCCCAGGCTCAACACCTGGCTGGCCGTCGCCGCCCCCGTCGCCCTGGGCGCCCTCGCCGCCACCGCCCTGCGCCGCGCCCACCGCTGACCTTTTCACCCACGGCCCCGCTCGGCAGGCGCTCCCCCGCCCGTGCGACACTTTCACGCCGGAACGACAGTTTGAAGTGTCGCTCTGGCGTGAAAGTGTCGCACAGGCCAACTCGAAGTCAGGTGGCATCGAAACCAGGCGACCCGCCGCCGAAGACGAATGCCTCGAGGCGAGCGGTCTCGTCGTCAGGGATGGTGTGACCGGTCGCCTCGTACGTGGCGCGGATCGCGGCGTAGCCGACGGTCGTCGGGGTCGTGTCGACAGCCACCCCTAGGATCTCGTGCACGGTGATCTTCCAGCGGCCGGGGACTCTCGCCAACGCGTAGGCGATCCCTGCCGAGCAGGCGTCGGCCCATCCCTGCCAGCACGGGGTGTAAGCCGCGACGACGACGGACTCGTCCTCGACAGGCTCCGCCGTCAGCTCGACGACTGCGAAATGCGTCAGGCCCTCCACAGTCTGCAGACAGCGGTAGCGAGAAGTGCCAGAAGTCATCAGGTGGTCAGGGCAGCGACGACGGCGGGACCGCCGGCCAGCAAGGCGACGAAGCCGGCCTCGTCGAGGATGGTCAGGCCCAGCTCGCGGGCCTTGGTCTCCTTGGAACCGGCGTTGGCGCCGACGACGACGTAGTCGGTCTTCTTCGATACCGAACCGGCGGCCTTGCCGCCGCGGGCGATGATGGCTTCTTTCGCGCCGTCGCGGGTGAAGCCGTCCAGGCCGCCGGTGACCACGACGGTCAGGCCCTCCAGGGTGCGTACCACCGACTCGTCGCGCTCGTCGGCCATGACCATCCCGGCGCGGGACCACCGGGTGACGATGTCGCGGTGCCAGTCGCCGTCGGGGCCGCCGAACCAGTCGACCACCGACTCGGCGATGGTCGGGCCGATGCCCTCCACCCCGGACAGCCGGGCGATAGCAGCCGTCCGACGGGAGTCACCCGGACCGTCGGCGCCAGCGTCGGCCGACGGGTCGCCTGTGGCAGCGTCGGACGCCGGTTCGTCGCCGACGTTCCCGCCGACGACCAGCTCCCACAGCGCGGCCATCGACCCCAGCTCGGTGGCCAGCGCGCGGGACGCGGTCGGGCCGACGTTACGGATCGACAGCGAGACCAGCACCCGCCACAGCTCTTTGGTCTTGGCCGCGTCGAGCTGGTCGAGCAGGGTGATGGCGGTGCTGGACGGTTCCCAGGCGGGCAGGGCCCGGCCTTGTTCGGCCGCCTCGGCCTGGGCGGCCCGGGAGTGCTTGAGGGCGCGGCGGAACGGGGCCCGACGCCGCTCAGTACCGTCGTCGTCCAGGCGGGGCAGACCGGTCTCCGGGTCGCGCACCACGACCTCCACCTGCCCCAGCCTCGCCAGGCTGGCCGCCCGCACCTGGTCCTTGACGTCGTCAGACGCGTCGAGCCGGTAGCCGACCAGGTCGAACAGGTCGGCCTCGTTGACCAGCGGCGGGGTGGCGGGGGTCTCCGGCTGGGTCAGGGCCGCGGCGGTGACCTCGCCCAGCGCCTCGATGTCCAGCCCGCCGCGCGAGCCGATGTGCTCCACCCGGCCGCGCACCTGGGCGGGGCAGGCCCGGGCGTTGGGGCAGCGCAGGTCCACGTCACCGGTCCGCATGGGCCGCAGGCCGGTGCCGCACTCGGGGCACACCGTCGGCATGACGAACTCGCGACGCGGTACGTCGTCGGCGGGCGCCGCGGGCGCGGGGCCGAGGATCTCCGGGATGACGTCACCGGCCTTGCGCAGCACCACCACGTCGCCGATGCGCACCCCCTTGGCCTTGACGACGTCCTGGTTGTGCAAGGTGGCCTGGCGCACCGTGGACCCGGAGACGACCACCGGTTCCATCACCGCGTACGGGGTGGCCCGGCCGGTGCGCCCGACCGCGACCTTGATGTCCAGCAGCCGGGTGTTGACCTCTTCGGGCGGGTACTTGTAGGCGATGGCCCAGCGCGGGGCCCGGCTGGTCGCGCCCAGGGCACGCTGGTCGGCCAGCGCGTCGACCTTGACCACGAAACCGTCGATATCGTGCTCCACGTCGTGCCGGTGCTCCCCGTGGTAGGCGATAGCGGCCTGGACCGCCTCGACCGACCCGAGCACCTGGCTGTGCGACGACGTGGGCACGCCCCACCCGGCGAGCAGGTCGTACACCTGGGACTGGCGGGTCACCGCGGGTCGGCTGGTCTTTCCAGGAGCAGGCCAGCGCAGCGCCCCGATACCGTGCGCGTACATGCGCAGCGGCCGGGTGGCGGTGACCCGGGGGTCCTTCTGCCGCAACGACCCGGCGGCGGCGTTGCGCGGGTTGGCGAAAGGCGCTTTCCCGGCGGCGACCTGTGCGGCGTTGAGCTCGGCGAACTCCTTGGTCGGCAGGAACACCTCACCGCGCACCTCGAGCAGCTCAGGATGATCAGCCGGGTCGCCGGCCAGCTGCGCCGGGATGCTCGCGATGGTCCGTACGTTGAGTGTGACGTCCTCGCCGGTGCGCCCGTCACCGCGGGTGGCCGCCCGCACCAGCCGCCCGTGCTCGTACAGCAGCGCGATGGCCAGCCCGTCGATCTTCAGCTCGCACAGCCAGTGCACCGGGGCGCCTTCCAGGTCCCGTTCCACCCGCCCGGCCCACGCGGTCAGCTCGTCGTCGGAGAACACGTTGTCCAGCGACAGCATCCGCTCCACGTGCGCCACCGTGGCGAAGTCGGTCGAGAACGTGCCGCCCACCCGCTGCGTCGGCGAGTCCGACGAGACCAGCTGCGGGTACTGCGCCTCCAGGGCGGCCAGCTCGCGCAGCCGGGCGTCGTAGTCGGCGTCCGACGCGGTCGGGGCGTCACGCACGTAGTACGCGAACTGGTCGGCCTCGATCTGTGTGGCCAGGTCGGCCCAGCGCTGCCGGGCCTGCGTCGGGACGGTCTGCGGTTCGCTCACTGGTCTATCTTGGCGGACACGACCCACACATGTGGCCAGCGGCCAGGAGTGCAGGAGTGCAGGAGTGCGCCAGGTCTGTACGGGCACCCCTCTCCAACGGTCGACCGATAAGACAATCCTGGTTCGAGGATTAACCCGTTATGGCGCCTGTGGCCACCCCGTGGTCAGCGCCTGAAACGAGAAAGTCGCGAGATACGAGCGAAATGTTGTCTCTGTCATCACACGTACCTCTGGACGTGGGCGAAGTACCGGAACCGGTTGCTCTGCGTCAACGGCGTCCTATCATGCTGAGTGAGACAAGGAGACGGAATGAACCGCCTGACTATACGGACGCGGATGGTCACGCTGGCCGTCCTGATGGCCGTGATGTTCGCAGCCGTCGTGGCTGTGCCCATCATCGGGTCGCCCACACGGCACCGGGCGAACCTGCGCAGCTCCGCGCTGACCGACCAGATCCAGGTCGTCCAGGAGCTGGCCTACCTGGACGCGGACATCGCCGGGTGGATGGGCTACATCGTCGCCGACGCCTTCGTCCTCGGACCAGCCGCGGCCACCTATCCGGAGGTGGACAATATCGCTGGTATCCAAGCGTCTCGCGACGAGGTGACCGCAGCGCTGCAGACGCTCGACGACAGCAGCCTGACCGGCGACGACGCCGCGCTGCTGGCCACCCTGCACCGGCAGTGGAACGTCTACTTCGAGCTGTACGACGCTATGGTCGCCGATCTGGCCACCGGCGACCCCGGCTCTCCCCTGCGGGCCAACGACACGGTCAACGGACCGCTGGACACCGCCTGGGCCGATCTGCTGGACACCACCAGCGCCCTGACCGAGTCGCTGCAGGACCAGCGGAGCACCGCCGAGGCCGACGCGGAGCGGGCCGCGACCATGACCAGCTGGCTGGCGATCGGGCTGGGCCTGGCGGGCTGTCTGGTGACCATCGTCGTAGTCGCTATGACCAGCCGGTCGATCCGGCGCCCGCTGGTCAGCGCGGTCCGGTCGCTGACAGCCATGGCCGACGGTGACCTGACCGTCGACGTGCCGGTCTCGGGCCGTGACGAGATAACGGCGCTCTCCCAGGCCGTGAACCAGGCCCGCACCGGGCTGGCGACGGTGATCGTCGACGCCCGCCGGACCGCCGTCGTCGTGGCCGATGCCGCCCAGACCTTGGAGACCGACCGGCAGATGCTGTCCGAGATCTCCGAGCAGACCGGCGCCCGGACCATCGTCGCCGTCCATGCCGCCCAGCGGGTCACCACCGAGACCCGGCAGGTCGCCGCGGCGGCCGACCAGATGGGCACGTCGATCGCGCAGATCACCGCCTCGGCCCAGCAGGCCGCGAACCAGACCGCCCAGGCGGTGAGCGCCGCCGAGCAGGCCAGGAGCGAGATCGACCAGCTCGGGGTAGCGTCCGAGCAGATCGGCGCCGTGGTCGACACCATCAACGCGATCGCCGCCCAGACCCGGCTGCTGGCGCTCAACGCCGCTATCGAGGCCGCCCGGGCCGGGGAAGCCGGACGCGGGTTCGCCGTCGTGGCCGGCGAGGTGAAGAACCTGGCCGACGCCACGGCCGAGGCCACCGTGGACATCACCTCCCGGGTCGCGGCGACCCAGGAGGCGGCGACGTCCACCGCGACCTCTATCACGCAGATCGCCTCCGCCGTGGAACACGTCAACGAGCACCAGGCAACTATCGCCGAGGCCGTCGCGCAGCAGAACGTCGCCACCGACCAGGTCGCCCTCTCGGCCAGCCAGTCCGCCGCCAGGGCCGACGAGATCGCCGTGCACCTGGCGGCGATCGCCGAGGTCGCGCAGGGCACCACCGACACCACCAAGGACCTGGCCTCCGCGTCGACGGCCCTGACCGAGGCGTCGACCCAGATGACCACGAACATGTCCGGGTTCGTCCTGACCGACCACACCTGATCCGGGCTTCAGCGGCCGTTCCGGGTCTCGGCGATCGTCGCCTGGACGACGACGCGGTTACCGTCGTAGCAGACCGCGGACTGGCCGGGGGCCACCCCGCGCTCCGGGACAGTCAGGCTCACCTCGACGCCGCCAGCGGTCCCACAGCGGACGACGGTCCCGGGCACCGGCGTGGCGTGGGCCCGCACCTGGACGCCGCACGGCACGGGCTCGGCGGCGGGCGGGTCGAACCAGACCGCGTCGGTGCCGACGAACCCGGTGACGTCCAGCGCCTCGACCGGGCCGACGACCACCCGTCGCGCCGCCGGTTCGACGGCCAGCACGTAGCGGGGACGACCGTCGGGGGCGGGACGGCCCAGCGCCAGGCCCCGCCGCTGGCCGATGGTGAAACCGTACGTCCCGTCGTGCTGGCCGACGACGGTCCCGTCGGTCGCGACGATCTCGCCGGGCGCCGACCCCAGCCGCCGCCGCAGAAACCCGCGCAGGTCGCCGTCGGCGACGAAGCACAGGTCGACCGAGTCCCGCTTGGCCGCTACCGGCAGCCCCAGGGCGGCGGCCTGGGCACGCACCTCGTCCTTGCTGGTCACCGTGCCCAGGGGGAACAGCATGCGGGACAGCCGGTCACGACCGCCGACCGCCACCACGTACGACTGGTCCTTCGCCTGGTACACCGCCCGGCGCAGCGTCCCGGAGCGGTCGACCCGGGCATAGTGCCCGGTGCACACCGCGTCGTACCCGGCAGCGCGCGCCCGGTCGACCAGAGCGGCCAGCTTGACGTTCTCGTTGCAGCGCACGCAGGGGTTCGGGGTGCGCCCGGCGGCGTACTCGGCCAGGCAGTCCGCGACCACCGCCTGCGCGAACTCCGCCGAGAAGTCCCACACCTCGAACGGGAGGCCGAGCACGTCGGCCGACCGGCGGGCGTCCAGCGCGTCCGCGGTCGTGCAGCAACCCCCACCCGCAGGCTCGTCAGGTGTCCCAGGTGGGTTCCACGCCGATCCACCGCTTCCAACCGGTGGATCGGCGTGCAACCCACGGGCTGGGCTGGTCAACGCCATGTGAACCCCGACGACCTCGTGCCCGGCCTGCACCGCGAGCGCCGCCGCGACGGCCGAGTCCACCCCGCCCGACAGGGCCGCCAGCACCCGCATCAGCCCACCTTCCCCGTCAGTCGCACTGTCTCTCCTTCCACGACCAGCCCAGCACACGCCGCCATCAGTCTACGAACCGCGAGTCGGATCATGATCCGACGTTGCGGCTGACGATCTCGTCGGACTGCAGTCCGACGGCACCCTCTGGTCCGCCCAACCAGCCATACTCCCCATGAGCGCTGGCTGGCTTCGATCCCAGTCAGTGGGTTCCACGCCGTTCCACCGTTTCGAAACGGTGGAACGGCGTCGAACCCACGAACTGAAGTCGAGTTATCGGCTCGTTCTGGCGGGAGGTCTCGGGTCTCCTCCTCTGGTCGGCCTGGGCAAGAGGGCATGCGGGACGACGATCTCGGACGCCCACGATCGTCGGACCGTGATCCGACGGTGCTGCCACGCAACAACTTCGTCGGGTTACGATCCGACAGAATTGCGAAACCGTGGTAGCGTCGGATCATAATCCGATGGAGGCAGAGCAGTGAGGTGGAGGCAGTGGAGGCGATCGCACGACCAGACCAGCTGGAGCCGATCCTGCCGTTCGTCGGCGCCCCCATGGTGAAGGTGCTCACAGGGATCCGGCGAGGAGGCAAGTCCACCCTGCTCCAGATGCTCGCTGACAAGCTGACGGCCACCCGTCCACCAGGACGGGTCGTCCTGCTGAACTTCGAGAAGCTGTCGCTCAGCCCTCTGCTCGACGCCATCGAGCTGAAACGGCACCTCGACGCCACCATGACCGAGGACGGCACCTACTGCATCCTGCTGGACGAGGTCCAGGACGTGACCGGTTGGGAACGGGTGGTCAACTCCCTGCTCGCCGAGGGCCGGGCCGACCTCTACGTCACCGGGTCGAACTCCCGGCTGCTGTCGTCGGAGCTGTCGACGCACATCGCCGGACGCTACGTCGAGTTCGAGGTCCAGACCTTGTCCTTCGCCGAGCACCTGAGGTTCGTCGAGGCGACCACCGGTGCAGAACCGGACATCGAGACCGAGTTCCGGCGGTACCTCGTACGCGGCGGGTTCCCCGGGACGTATGCCGTGGCCCTGACCGACGAGCAGGTCTACCGGGCGGTGTCGGACATCTACGCCTCGGCCCTGGTCCGCGACGTGCTCACCCGCAAGGTCATCCGCAACCCCGACATGCTACGACGGGTCGCCCTGTTCGCCCTGGACAACATCGGCAGCCCGTTCTCGGCCGCCTCGATCGCCAGATATCTGAAGTCCCAGCGTCGTCAGCTCGACCCGGACACCGCGCTCAACTACCTGGGCGCGCTCACCGAGGCGTACGTGCTCAACAAGTCAGCCCGGTACGACCTGCAGGGAAAACGACTGCTCACGGTCAACGAGAAGTACTACGCCGGAGACCACGGCCTGGTGTCCGCGATGCTCGGCCCCAGCGACCGCCACCTACCCGGCATCCTGGAGAACATCGTCTGGGCCGAGCTGCGACGCCGCGGCCACACCGTCCACGTCGGCAAGGTCGGACAGGCCGAGATCGACTTCGTCGCCGAACGCCATGGCCAGCGCACCTACCTCCAGGTCACCACTACATTCCTCGACAACCCTGACACCCGGCAGCGTGTGCTCGCCCCGTTGTGCGCCGTCGAAGACGCCTTCCCCCGCTACGTGCTGTCCCTCGAACCCCTCGCCCTCCAGCTCGAAGGTGGCATCAACCACCTGCGTATCCCCGACTTCCTGCTGGGCGACGACCTGCGGTAACCCACATCACCTGCACGCAGCCTCTGCTCCCGAGGCTAGGTAGGTCCCCGGTTCGCTGCGAGGGACGAATCTCCGGACGAGGGACGAAGCAGCTGCTTCGTCCCTCGTCCGGAGATTCGTCCCTCGGCGGGGGGGGGGTGAGGGGGGGGCCGGGCCGGGGTTAGGACCC
>WRMB01000029.1 GCA_009777345.1 Micrococcales bacterium
TACCGAGCCACCCAGGCCACCGCCTGACCAGACCCCACCCAGACAGGACCAGCACCACCGAACCGACCGCCCAGACCCCAGACCCGAACACCGCTCACACCCCCCAGACGATCCCGCAACAGGCTCTAAACTCTCGAATCCGCGACAAAAGTCTCGAATCGACGGTCGGGGTTGTGGGTGCCTGTCAGGTCTGGTCGAACCGGCGGATGGTCGACACGATGTGGTCGAGGTGCTCGGGGGTCAGGTTGGGGTGGTTGCCGACGAACAGCCCGTTGCGGCCGATGGCGGTGGCGTGCGGGAGCGTGCCGACCGTCCGGTGCGGTGCGTCGCGGAAGGCTGGTTGGGACGCCAGGTTGCCCGCGACGATCGGGCGGGTGGCGATGCCTGCGGCCTCCAGGTGGGCGCTGAGCCGGGTCCGGGTGTCGGCGTCGTCGGCGATGATCGCGAAGCCGAACCAGGTGGAGCGTCCGCCTGCCTGCTCGGTGACGCACCGCAGGCCGGGCGACTCGGAGAAGGCGCGGGCCAGACGTGCGGCGTTGACGCGGCGCGCCGCGTTGAACTGGTCCAGGCGCTTCAGCTGGACCAGGCCGAACGCGGCGGAGATCTCGGTGGGGCGCAGGTTGTACCCGAGGTGGACGAACAGGAACCGGGGGTCGATGGTCGGGTTGTACGCCTCCATCTCGGCCCGGTTCGACATGTCCCGGGTCCAGCCGTGCGCGCGCACGGACCGGGCCAGGTCGGCCAGGTCGTCGTCGTCGGTGACGAGCATCCCGCCCTCGATGGTCGTGATGTGGTGCGAGAAGTAGAAGGAGTAGGTGCCGAAGTGGCCGAAGGTGCCAGCCGTGCGACCGGCGACGGAGCTGCCCAGGGACTCGCACGTGTCTTCGACGACCCACAGGTCGTGCCGACGGGCGAACTGCACGAGCGGTGCCATGTCGACCGGATTGCCGAGCAGATGGACTGGCATAACGGCCCGGGTCCTGGGTGACAGGGCCGCCTCGAGGTCGTCGGGGCGCAGGTTGAGCGTCTGGGGGTCGATGTCGACCAGGACGGGCACGCAGCCGTGCTGGACGATCGGGGCGAGTGTGGTCGACCAGGTCACCGCGGGGACGATGACCTCGTCGCCCGGCACGAGGGCGCCGGTGACGCCGGGGCTGGACAGGACGGCCAGCGCGAGAAGGTTGGCGGACGACCCGCTGTTGACCATGACGGCATGCCGGGAGCCGACGTGGTCGGCGAACGCCTTCTCGAACTCGTCGACCTTGGCCCCCATGGTCACGTTCTGGGTCAGGAGGCTGTCGAGAGCCCCGTCGACCTCGTCGGCGCCGTACAGGGGGACGGACAGCGGGCACCGGTCGGCGGGCAGGGGCGGCACCAGGGAGAAGTACTCGGCGACGAGACCTGAGATCTGGGACTTGATCTGGTCCTGGCGGGCGGTCGCGGAGCGCGAGGACGGGACGCGATCGGTGACGGACATGACCTATCTTCCTCGTGGGGGGGAGCTGTCGCGGTGCGACCGGTACCACTCGACGGTCGAGGCGACCCCGTCGGCGAACGGGACCGAGGCGCGCCAGCCCAGCCCGGTCAGGCGGCTGACGTCGAGCAGCTTGCGGGGCATCCCGTCCGGTTTGGTGGTGTCCCAGCCGGTGGTGCCCCGGTAGCCGACCGCACCGGCCACGGTCGCGGCGATCTCGGCGACGGTCAGGTCGCAGCCGGTGCCGACGTTGACCGGCGGGTCGTCGTCGTAGTGCTCCAGGAGGAACGCCACGGCGTCGGCCAGGTCGTCGACGTGCATGAACTCCCGGCGGGGCCGCCCCGACCCCCAGCAGACGATCTGCTCGAGGCCCTGCTCGTGCGCCTCGACGTAGCGGCGGACCATCGCCGCCAGGACATGAGAGCGGCCGGTCGAGAAGTCGTCGCCGGGACCGTAGAGGTTGCAGGGCAGCGCCGATATCCAGCGTCGGCCGTACTGGTGCCGGGCCGCGGCGACCTGGACCAGACCGGCGACCTTGGCCAGCGCGTAGCCCTCGTTCGTGGGTTCGAGCCTGCCGTCGAGCAGGTAGTCCTCGCTCATGGGCTGGGGGGCGAGCCGGGGGTAGGCGCAGGACGAGCCGAGGAACAGCAGGCGGTCGACCCCGGTGCGCAGGGCGGCGTCGAGGAGGTTGACCTGGAGGCGCAGGTTCTCGGAGAGGAACTCGTACGGCTGGGCCACGTTCGCGCCGATGCCCCCGACCTTCGCGGCGGCGACCACCACCGTGGTCGGCCGCACCGCGTCGAAGAACGCGTCGACGGCCGCCCGGTCTAGCAGGTCGACCTCGGCCCGGGTGCGACCGACCAGGTCGGTCCAGCCGTCGGCCGCCAGCCGCCGCCAGATCGCCGAACCAGCCAGACCGCGGTGACCGGCGACGTAGGTGGTCGCGGTCTTGTCGACCAGGGTCACAGGACTCACGCCATAACCGCGGTGTCGATCCAGGCCGTGCCCTGGTGGGCGAGCGCGGCCACGTCGGCGTCCACCATGAGCCGGGCCAGGTCGTGGGCGTGGACCTTCGGGGTCCAGCCGAGCAGGTTCGCGGCCTTGCTGGCGTCGCCGAGCAGGGCGTCGACCTCGGTCGGACGCAGGTAGCGGTCGTCGAAGCGGACGTGACGCTGCCAGTCGAGACCGAGGTGCTCGAACGCCGTGGTCAGGAAGTCGCGCACCGTAGCGGCGGTGCCGGTGGCGACGACGTAGTCCGAGGGCTCGTCGTGCTGCAGCATGCGCCACATCGCCTCGACGTACTCCGGCGCGTAGCCCCAGTCGCGCACCGCGTCGAGGTTCCCCAGGTACAGCTCGGTCTGCTCCCCGGCGGCGATGCGGGCCGCCGCCCGGGTGATCTTGCGGGTCACGAACGTCTCGCCGCGGCGCGGGGACTCGTGGTTGAACAGGATGCCGTTGACGGCGAACATCCCGTAGCTCTCGCGGTAGTTCTTGGTGATCCAGTAGGAGTAGACCTTGGCCGCGCCGTACGGGGAGCGCGGGTAGAACGGCGTGCTCTCGTCCTGCGGGGGCGGGGCGGCGCCGAACATCTCCGAGGACGACGCCTGGTAGTACCGGCAGTCCAGCCCCACCATGCGGATCGCCTCCAGCAGCCGGGTCGACCCCAGCCCGGTGGCCTCTCCGGTGTACTCCGGCTCGTCGAACGACACCCGCACGTGCGACTGGGCGGCCAGGTTGTAGACCTCGTGCGGTCGGATGCTGTCCAGCAGCACGGCCAGCCGCGAACCGTCGGCCAGGTCGCCGAAGTGCAGGAACAGCCGCGTGTCCTGCTCGTGCAGGTCCTGGTACAGGTGGTCGATGCGCGCGGTGTTGAACGTCGAGCTGCGGCGGATCAGCCCGTGGACCTCGTACCCCTTGGCCAGCAGCAGCTCCGCCAGATAGCTGCCGTCCTGACCGGTGATACCCGTGACGAAAGCCCGACGCGGGCCCAGGGCAGGCCAGGACGTGGTGCGCGGGGCGGGTCGCCCAGGCTGGACAGGGGTCGGTGGCACAGGCACGGTCCGTTCGTCTCGACAGCGAGCCACAGGTCGGGTTCGCCCGGTGTCTGCCGAGTCTGCCCACGACACGGTCTGGTCGCATCCGGAAGGAGACAGGTCTGCTGCCTGCCCGGTGCCGCCAGCCGGGAGTCCTGACTGCCGGGACGAACGTCGCCGGTCCGGCCGCGGCCTGCCCAGACGAGGTAGTCAGCGGGTATCGCATAGATACCCGAACCGTACGGCGGATATGCTTGGGTCTGCGGAAGCTGCGAGGTGGACCATGACGAGCACCGGGCCGGTCGATCCGGCCGTCTGCGACCTGGACGCCCAGGTCGTCGGCGAGCCCACCGAGGCGGGTGCCGATCCCGCTGCGACCAGGCTCGCGGCTCGGCGACGCGGGCTGCGCCGGGGTGGCACTTCGATGTCCGGGGACGGCCAGCACTCGCCGACCGTGTCGGTCGTGCTCCCGCGCGAGGTGCGCGACAGGGTCGTGGCGCAGGCCGCGGCGGAAGGCATGAGCGTGTCGAAATGGCTGCGCAGGCTGGTGGTCGAGAAGGTCGGGCACCCGGGGACCCAGGACGGACGGCCCAGGCGCTGGTGGCCCACGACGGCCGAGATCGCCGCCGACGTCAGGGCGAACCTCGCCGCCTCAGACACCTCGCACGCACTCCGGATGCTCATGGACGGTGTCAACTACCTACCCGATGCCGACAGCGCGGGACGTCTGGACGAGGCGCTCGTCGAGCCCGAGACGACGGGCGACGTCCGGTGGGATGCGCTGCTCGCGGGTGCGGTCCGGTACCGGCTGCACCAGATGGGTCGCACGGCCCCGTCGTGGACGCGTGGCAAGAAGCCGCTCGACCGGTTCTGGTGGCCATTGGCCTTCTCTGCGTCCGATGCGTACAACGACATGGCGCACACGCCCGCCGAGCTGCGTCGGCTCGGGATCTTCGTCGACGAGAGAGAGTTCTCCCAGGCATGAACGACGGCGGGCGCGACCTGACGCGCGACGAGGTGCTCCAGCTGCTGACCGAGGTCGGTCAGGTCCTGAAGGAGCAAGGGCTCGAGGCGGACATCTACGTGGTCGGCGGAGCAGCGATGGCGTTGGAGTTCGACGCCCGGCGGATCACCAGAGACGTCGACTCGGCCCTGCGGTCCGACCGTGACGGATTCTGGGAGGCTGTCGCTCTGGTGGCCGAGCGCCACAACCTCAGCCCTCGGTGGATCAACACACAGGCCACCGCGTTCTTCACCACCGAACCAGACGACGACGCGTCCGAGATCACCCTTCCCGGGCTGCGGATAGCGGTAGCTTCTCCGGAGCACCTGATCGCGATGAAGCTACGGGCCATGCGAAACCGTGACATGGACGACCTGGAGGTCCTCTTCCGCCGTGCCGGGATCACCGACCCCCAGCAGGCCGCCGACATCCACAACCGGCTGTTCGACGACTCTTACATCGGGTACTCCTCCCCGGAGGAAGCGCTGTACGCCGCAGAGCGCGTGTTCACCAGGGCGGCTGCACAGGGACGCCCCATCCCGCGCCGCCCCAGCACATGACCACCCCCGCAGGTGCGGGGCCTTCGTCGTACCAGGTCAGGCGGTCCGGGTGAGCTGAGAGACGCGGCCCTTGGAGACGCCCATGATCCTGGCGGTGTCGTCCACCGACACCCCGGCATCACGCAGCTGCGTGACGACGGCACGGACCTGCGCGGCGGCCGACCTCGACTCCTCCTCGGCGGCACGCGTGCGGGCCACGGCCTGTGCCGCGCGCTCCTCCAGCCCGTCGACCTCGGGGCGGACCACGACGTCGACACCGTCGGCGTCGACGTCGTACAAGGTCGCCAGGTAGTCGCGGACCTGCCGCTCTGCGCTGGCCAGGCTCCGCGACTGGGTCACCCCGACACCGTCGATGTGCAGCTCCCAGCCTCGCGCCCATCGCACAGCGCGGACCTCATAGAACTCGTTCATCGTTGCCACCACCCTCCTGGCAGGCACTCAAGCTTGCGGACCACGTCGCGGACGACGCCAGCCGAGACGGTGCCCGGCCTGGTGACCACGGCCATGTGCTGCCCGCAGGGGCAGTACCACTTCTCGTGGTCGCCGCGGCCAGGGGCGGACGTGCATCCCGCCGCCCGCAGCCTGGCTGCCAGGTCCTTGTACTTCATCGGCTTGGCCATACAGGTTAGTGTAGCCCCCCTAGACGCGCAATGTATAGGGGGGCTACACGTTCTCGCCAGGGTGAAGGGGTGGTCTCCGCGTGGGCCCGTGGTCGATCGGGCGGTCGTCTGGTGGCCAGATGGCCCGCTTGATGTTGGAAGGATGAGTAAGGGGGCGGTTCGCGGTGGTGCGTCGGCTGGGAAGAAGCAGGTCGCTCTCGACGGTAGACGGGCTAGACCAGGTCCTGCGGAGCGGCACCTTCAGCAGTCTGTACAGATGATGTACAGATTTGGTATGGTGGCTGCATGCCTGTTCTCGACCCTGCACGCCGCATCTCGGTGACTGAAGCTCACAGTCTGGGGGTTGCTGGCCTGGTCCGGGACGCCGAGGCTGGTGGCGACCTCGTCGTGACTCGGCACGGTCGGCCTGTCGCGGCCGTCGTCTCGACGCAGCACCTGGCCGCTCTGCGGGTGCTGGAGGACGACCTGCGCGACGCGGCGCTCGTGGTTCTCCGGATGGCGGGCGACGCAGGCGTGCGCGGCTCGCTGGACGACACCATCGCCGCGTTCGGGTTCGACCGCACTGAGCTTGAAGCCGAGCCGGACGCGGATCTTGCCGCTGGTCGTGAATGAGCGATGAGCCGACCAGGCGGCGGGCGTGGGTGCGTCTGACTGAACCCGCGGTCGACGATCTTCACGTGCTGGCCCGCAAGGACCCCCAGATCGTGCGGTGGTGCCTGAAGAAGATGCTCTTGCTCGAACGGGACCCGATGGCCGGGGAGCCGTTGCTGGGAGGGCTGGTCGGTTTTCGTCGCCTGGTCGTCTCCGACCGGCACTGGCGCATCGTGTGGCGTGTCGTCGCTGAAGAGACGGGCGAAGCTGTCGTCGACATCGCCGAGGTGTGGGCCGCAGGTGCACGGGCGGAGTCTGCGGTCTACCAGGAGATGGAACGGCGGATCGAGGACCTGGGCGACACACCTCAGGCCCAGCGGCTGCACGAGGTCGTCACGGCCCTCGGACGGATCGGGCGCGGTATCGCAGCTGCCTCTGAGCCCAGGCTCGCCGAACCGCTGCCAGCCTGGCTGGTCACAGCCTTGACGACCACGGTCGGCCTGCCGCGCGACGCGGTCGAGGCGATGACGCACACTGAGGCCATGGAACAGCTCCAGGCCCACTGGAGCACCCCTCCGTCAGATGCCTGACCGTGCCGCTCAGCTCGATCCCGGGTGTTGGGCCCGGCTCGCCGCAGAACGCGTGGTCACCAGGGCGGTCGCGCAAGGACCCCATCCCGCGCCCGCCCGGTCCCGACGAGACTGCAGGTTATGAGTAGGTCTCGGTGTCGAAGGCGACGATATTGCGCTGCTCCTGGGAGAACTCGATGCCGACCAGGTGGATGGTCGTACCGTCGTCCCGGTACTTGTCGGCGTAGCGCTTGTCCCTGATCTGCTGGAGGGCCTTGCCGGTGGGGCTGTGGTCCACCGTCTTGAACTCGAACAGGTAGGTACGGTCGGCGACGTGCACCGCCATGTCCAGGCGGCCGGTGGACGAGGCGTCCTCGGTGGTGACGTCCACCGGCAGGGACGCGAAGC
The DNA here is from genome assembly GCA_009777345.1 of Micrococcales bacterium. Lineage (GTDB taxonomy): Bacteria > Actinomycetota > Actinomycetes > Actinomycetales > Cellulomonadaceae > Cellulomonas. The sequence continues at coordinate 7,259 of WRMB01000029.1, forward strand.
AGGCGTAGAACACCGAGGCATAGTAGCCCTCGAACCGGTCGATGGGGTTCTTGCGGTGCCAGTCGGCGGGGATAGCGGAAAACACGGTGCGCATGAAGGTGTCCACACCGGCCAGGTCCCCGGCGACCAGGCGGTCGTACAGGGTGAACCGGTCGGTGCCAGGAGGCTGCCGGTCGGCCGGTCGCAGCCGACCCAGCATGGCTTCGGTCAGGCTGGAACGGACCTCCTGGTTGGGGTACTTCATGCGGTACTGCACGACGGCACCGATGCGGCGGGTGGCGGCGATGGTCAGGTACCCGGACTGGAACAGCAGCGCGGGGGTGGAGACGTCACCGACCTCGAAGGCGGACAGTGCCGCGTCGGAGGCTTCCAGGTCGCCCAGCGTGGGCAGGTACACCTGGCGGTCCGTCAAGGTGTCGAGCAGGAAGGTCGGTGTCCCGGTCTCGAACCAGTAGGGCCTGAGCTGGCGGTGCTTGAACAACAGCAGCAGGTCGAACGGGTTGTACACCGTCTCACCGGTCCAGTTGTACCCGTTGTACCAGTAGCGGATCTGGTCGCGGTCCAGGCCGTCCAGCTCGGGGGCGAACACGGTGTCCACATCCTCGTCGGTATACCCGCAGAGCGCCGAGTAGGCCGGTACCAGGGTGATGTCCTCCAGGTTGTTCAGCCCGGAGAAGATGTTGACCTTGGAGAACTTCGACACCCCGGTGAGCAGCACGAACTTGATGTGCGCGTCCTGGCCCTTGAGCACCGAGTACAGGCCGCGCAGGCTGTCGCGCATCTGCCGGGCGACCTCCAGGTCGGTGAAGCTGTCCAGGATGGGCTTGTCGTACTCGTCGACCAGCACCACCACCCGCTGCCCGTGGGCCTGCTCGGCCCTTCGGATCAGCAGGGAGAGCACCCGGGCGACATCCTGGTCAGGTGCCGCCTCGATGCCCAGCCGCTCGGCGTTGTCGACCAGCTGGCCCCTGACGTGCCGGTCCAGCTGGTCGGTATCGGCTATCACCCCCTCGGCGAAGCTGATCCGCACCACCGGGTACACCGTGTCCCAGTCCCAGGTGTCGTAGCAGGCCAGGCCCTCGAACAGGGTCTTGTTCCCGGCGAACATCTCGGCCAGGGTGTCCAGGAACAGGCTCTTGCCGAACCGGCGCGGACGCGACAGGAAGTACGTCTTGCCCCCGTCGACCAGGCTCTGGGCGAACCCGGTCTTGTCCACGTAGTAGCAGTCGTCCTCGCGGATCTCACGGAACGTCTGGATGCCGATCGGCAGCTTCTTGCGGCCCATCACCCCTCCGTAGCACGGTGCGGCGGGCCCGGCCGAACCAGCCCGGCCGGGCTCACTCTGCCGCCGAGTAGGCCCCCCGGGGCTCGAACCCGGAACCCACGGATTAAAAGTCCGTTGCTCTGCCAGTTGAGCTAGAGGCCCGGACGCAGCCTACCGGTCCGGGCGCCGGTGGCCGAACGCGTTTCGTGGCGAGACCGCCGGGCGATGCCGATGTCGTCCGTCTGGTCGTGGGGCCGGGCGCGCGCCCCTTCTCCTGGGAGATCTCGGAGAGTCGACAAATGTCTAAATATGCTACACTGCCCTGGTGAAGACGATCAGTGTGGGTGCGCTGCGTCAGAACCCGACGCAGGCTCTGGCGGACGTCCAGGCAGGTCAGACCTACGTGGTGACCCGGCACCGCCAGGCCGTCGCCCGGCTGGCACCGGTTGACGGGCCTGGCCCCACCGGGCGGCAGGTTGCTGAGTTCACCGCGCGGTGGCGCGGTGAGCACGACGACGTCACGGTCGGTTTCACCGCGCAGTGGCTGGAGAGCATGCGTGAGAACCTCCAGGCCGATGACCCGTGGCAGCGTTGAGCCGGGTCCTGGCCGACACGTCGATCCTGGTCGCGATCGTCAAGCCGTCGGAGCCTGCACCGGACCTGGCCGTCTACGGCACGGTGGCGGTCTCAGCCCTGACCTGGTCCGAGCTGGCCGTGGGCCTGCACTCCTCGACCGACCTGGCGCAGATGCGCCGCCGCCTTGAGGAGTACACCGCACTGCGTTCGCTGTTCACAGCCACCGTGGCCTACGACGATGCCTGCGCGTCCGCCTACCTGAAGATCGTCAGCCGTGTCGCCGAACGTGGTGGAACGGTCAAGGCACGCCCTCTGGACCGGATGATCGCCGCCACCGCTCTGGCCCACGACCTTCCCCTCGTCACCCGCAACGGGGCCGACTTCGCCCAGCTCGACGGCCTGGTCGACGTCCACGAACGCTGAGCAGACCAGGTGATGTGCTCATGATCGCATCGATCACGAGCACATCGCCTCGCAGGTTGTCGATTACGAGAACTTGTCCCCTGCATCACTCGGGATCGGGTCGATCGCGAGAACTTACGCCCTTGACGTCAGCCCTACGGGCCTACCGGGCGAAGCCGACGTCCTGCCAGCGGACGGACTGGAACTGGGCGGGGCCGTAGTTGCGCAGGGTCGAGGTGACGCCCCAGGCGTCGGGCTCGGAGAACAGGGGGATGACGGTGACCAGGGCGACCAGGCGTCGGTCGATCTGGTTGGCCAGGTCGGTGCGGGTGTCAGGGTCGAGCTCGGCGTTGGCGGTGCGCCACAGGTCGCCCAGCGCGGCGTCGGTGATCCCGGACAGGTTCATCGGGCTGTCCGCCGGGTAGAACAGAGGCTCGGAGCTGGCCACCGGGAAGGCCTGGCCGACCTGGCCCAGGTAGGTGAGGTCGAAGTCGCGGTTCTCGAGGTGCTCGAAGAACTTCTCGTAGGGGACGGCGTCGATCGTCACCGTGATCCCGGCCCGGGCGGCCTGCTGGGCCACCAGCTGGGCGACCGCGCTGGACGCCGGGACGTCGGCCGGGATGACGAACCGCACGGTGAGCGCCTGGCCGTCCCGCGTCGCCTGGTCGCCGGTGGTGTCGTAGCCGGCCGCGGTGAGCAGCTGACGGGCCGTGCCCACCCCGCCGTCCAGCAGGGGCGACATATGGTCGACGTAGCCGGGCTGGCCGGGGGCGAACAGCAGGCTGTCCTGGACGAGCACGGGCGAGTCCACCCCGGACAGCACCGCCTGGGCCAGGACCTCGCGGTCCAGGGACAGGGCGAAGGCCCGGCGCACCCGCACGTCGGACAGCGCCGGGGCCTGGGCGTTGAGCGTGATCTGCCGGGCGACAGCACCCTGCGAGCGCAGGACCGACGCGTCGGAGCGGGCCTGGGCGGTGCGGTAGGTGTCGGCGTCGGAGTTGAGGTTGACGACGTCGATCTCCCGGTTCGCGAACGCCTGGCCCTGGCTGGTGCGGGTGACGGCGGTGAACACCACCGTGTCGAGCTTGGGGGTCTGGCCCCACCAGGCGGGGTTGCGGCCCAGGGCGACGATCCCGGCGCGGGAGTCGATCGAGGTCACGACGAACGGTCCGCCAGACACGTAGGTGGTGCCGTCGGCGGCGAACGGGCCGGTGCGCCAGGCCTCGGCGAAGCGTTCGGGAGTGTCGACCGCCCAGGCGGGGTACAGGGACATCAGCGCCACGGGCCAGTCGGCGTTGGGCTGGGCGAACCGGATCAGCACGTCACGTTCGTCGGTGCCCGCGGTGACGGACTCGACGTCCTGCCAGACGGCGGTGGACGTCACCGCGTAGTCCGGGTCGCTGCCGTTGAGCGCCTGCCAGTTGGCGGCAAAGTCGGCGACCGTGACCGGTGTGCCGTCCGACCACACCGCAGCGGGGTTGATCTGGACCTCGACCACCTGCGGGTCGGTGGACAGCAGGCGCACGTCGGCGGCGTAGTCCGGGTCGGGGGTCCAGCCGCCGTCGGCGGTCAGCGTGACGAAGGCGGGCAGGAACAGGTCGGCGACCAGGGCGTCGTCGGAGTCCCTCGAGTCGACCGAGCCGAGCTGGTAGGTCGGGGGCAGCGCGTCGACGGCCAGGCGCAGGGTGCCGCCGTCGGCCAGCTGGTCACGGTCGGCGGCCACCCAGCCGGTGGTCGGCAGCGGGCCCGCCGCGCTGCTGGGGGTCCCGGAACCGTCCGACGGCAGGCAGCCGGACGCGACCAGACCGGTCAGCGCTGTGAGCACGACCAGGGCGACCGGTGCGCGCACCGGTCGCGGCCGGGAGGTCGCCACGGCCGCACCTGAGGCGGGGTGTCGGGACATGGTGGGACGAGCATCCCCCAGAAAGAAGAACCTCGTCCACCGGGAGGCGTGGCCAGCCATCATGAACCTCGCGCTGTAGTGTCGGCAGAACCGTCGTCCTCCACCGATCGGGGTCGCGCCGCCGATGCTGAGGTACTTGGCCCGCCGGGCTGCGAACATGCTGCTGCTGGCGCTGCTGGCGACGTCCGGAGGCTACGTGCTGGCCAGCGCGGCGCTGGACCCGCTGGTCCGGTTCCGCGGCAGCAACCCGCCCGTGCCGGACGAGCAGGTCCGCCGGGCGCTGGCCCTGACCGGGACCGACCCGGACACGCCGCTGGCCGGGCGACTGGGGTCGTGGCTGGCCGGGCTGGCGCGGGGGTCGCTGGGGACCAGTGTCGACAACCGGCCGGTGACCAGCGAGATCGCCGAACGGGCGGGCACGTCGTTGCAGCTGCTGGTGCTCGGCACGGTGCTGGGGGTGGGCCTGGGGGTGCTGGTCGGGATCGTCGGGGCGGTGCGGCAGCACCGGTGGTTCGACCGGGTGACGACCCAAGGGTCCTTCGTCGTGCTGGCCACCCCGACGTTCGTCGTGGCGGTGCTGCTCATGGTCGGGGCCACCCGGCTGAACGACGCCACCGGACGGCAGATCATCCGCTTCACCGGCCAGTACACCCCGGGGCACGACGGCTGGGCCGGTCTGGCCGACCGGGCGTCCCACCTGCTGCTGCCGACGGTCGCGCTGACGCTCGGGCTGGTCGCGGTGTTCTCCCGCTACCAGCGCGCCGCCCTGCTCGACGTGCTGAGCACCGACCTGGTGCGCGGCGCCCGGGCCATGGGGCACACCCAACGGTCGGCGCTGGTGCGGCACGGGGTGCGGGTGGCGCTGGTCCCGATGTCCACCCTGGCCGTCTACACCGGCGGCATGGTGCTGGCCGGGGCGACGATCACCGAGCTGACGTTCAGCTGGCACGGTATGGGTGAGTACCTGCTGCTGGCGGCGCGGCGCGGCGACGTCAACGCCGCCGCCGGGACCGTCGCCTGCGCCGCGGTCCTGGTGCTGGCCCTCGGCCTGGTCGCCGACCTGCTGCACGCCTGGCTGGACCCGAGGGTGCGCCTGTGACCACAGCGAGCGACGTCCGGCCGGTGACCGCTGGGTCTGTTCTGGGGCCGGTGCGCCCCTCCGGTGGGGTGTGGCACCGGGTGGTGCGCGACCGGCAGGCCTGGGTGGGCGCCGGGCTGCTGGCCGGGATCGTGCTGTGGGCGCTGGTCGGGCCGGTGCTGCGACCCTGGGACGCGACGCACGTCGACCTGACCGCCTTCGGGCAGCCCCCGAGCGCCCGGCACTGGTTCGGCACCAACGATATCGGCCAGGACCTGTACCAGCAGGTGCTGGTCGGGCTGCGCAAGTCGCTGGTCGTCGCCCTGGTGGCGGCGCCCGTCGCGACGGCCCTGGCGGCGGTGGTGGGGGCGGTGGCCGGGCTGGCGGGCGGCTGGGTGGACCGGGCGCTGATGGCCGGGGTCGACCTGATGCTGGTCGTGCCGTCGTTCTACCTGCTGGTGCTGTGCTCCCCGGCGCTGGCCAAGGCGGGCTGGCCCGTCCTGGCCCTGGTGATCGCGGCGCTGACCTGGATGATCATGGCCCGGGTGGTGCGGGCCCAGACCCGGTCGCTGCGGGACCGGGGGTTCGTCCGGGCGGCCCGGTTCGCCGGGGCGCCGCTGGGCTGGGTGGTGGTCCGGCACATCTGGCCCAACCTGGCGTCGCTGCTGGTCGCCGACGTTACCGTCGGGGTCGGCGCGGCGGTACTGACCGAGGCCACCATGAGCTATTTCGGTATCGGGGTGCGGGTGCCCGACGTGTCGCTGGGCACCCTGCTGGCCGCGGGCGGACCAGCGGCGGCCACCCGGCCGTGGCTGTTCGTCTGCCCGGCGCTGGTGCTCGTCGTCGCGGTGTGCGCGGTCAGCCTGCTCGGCGACGCACTGCGCGACGCCCTGGACACCGGGGCCGGTCGTGGCTGAGCCGCTGCTGGACGTGCGCGGGCTGCACGTCAGGTTCGCCGACGGGGCGCACGCCGTGCGCGGCGTCGACCTGCAGATGGCGCCCGGCGAGGTGCTGGGACTGGTAGGGGAGTCCGGGGCGGGCAAGTCCGCCCTCGTCTCCGGCGTGGTCGGGCTGCTGCCGCGCGGGGCGACGCTGACCGGGTCGGTGCGGCTGGCCGGGACCGAGTTGGTCGGCCTGGACGACCGCCGCCTGGCCGCCCTGCGCGGCCCCGGTGTGGCGATGGTGTTCCAGGACCCGCTGTCGGTGCTGAACCCGCTGCGCCGCGTCGGCACGCTGGTGGCCGAGGCGCTGCGACTACACGATCGAACCGTCACCACCCACGCCGTCCAGACCCGGGTCGACGAGCTGTTCACCCTGGTCGGGCTGCCCGCCGGGACCCAGCAGGCCTTCGCCCACGAGCTGTCCGGCGGGATGCGCCAGCGCGTCGGCATCGCGATCGCCATCGCCTGCTCGCCGCGGCTGCTCGTGGCCGACGAACCGACCACCGCCCTGGACGTGGCAGTCCAGGTCCAGGTGCTCGAGGTGCTGGACACCGCCCGGCAGACCGCCGACGCCGGGCTGCTGCTGGTCAGCCACGACCTCGGCGTCGTCGCGGGCTGGGCCGACCGGGTCGCGGTGATGTACGCCGGGCACGTCGTCGAGCAGGCCCCGACCACCGACCTGTTCGCCGCCCCACGCATGCCGTACACCATCGGCCTGCTGCGCGCCGTACCCGACCCCCGGGCGGCACGCCGCCTGGTCCCGGTGCCGGGCGAACCCCCGACCGCCGGGTGGTCGGGACCCGGCTGCGCCTTCGCCCCCCGCTGCCCGGTGGCCCAGCCCCGCTGTGCCCAGGAGCGACCTCGGCTGGGCGGTGACCAGCAGGCCCTCCCTGCTCACCTTGCGGCCTGCTGGCGGGCGGACGAGCTGGTCGGTGGGACGCTGAGCCTGGACGACGTGTTCGCTGTGGGGGCGCCACGCGACCGGGAGCGGCCGGTCCCGGGGGATCCGGTGCTGGAGATCTGTGACCTGCGGCTGACCTACCGGCTGGATGCCGGGGTGCGACGTCGGGGACGGCGCGGTCAGATCGTCGCGGTGGACTCCGTCTGGCTGACGGTGCGGCGGGGGGAGATCGTGGCGCTGGTCGGCGAGTCCGGTGCGGGCAAGACCAGCACCGTCGAGCGGATCTTCGAGGCGGTCCCGGCGCTGGGTACCGTCCGGCTGCTGGGTCACGACCTGGCCCGGACCGGACGGTCGGTGCGCCGTCGGCTGCGCCGGTCGGTGCAGCTGGTCGCCCAGGACGCCACCGATGCGCTCGACCCGCGGATGACCGTCCGCGCTACCGTCGGCGAACCGCTGCTGCTGGCCCGGGTGCGCCGCCCCGAGCGGCACCGCCGGGTCGCGGCCGCACTGCGCACCGTGGGCCTGCACCCGACGGTGGCCGACGCCTACCCCTACCAGCTGTCCGGCGGGCAGCGTCGTCGGGTGGCTGTCGCCCGGGCGCTGGTCACCGACCCGGAGCTGGTGGTGCTGGACGAACCGGTGGCCGGGCTGGACGTGTCGGTGGCCGCCGGTCTGCTGGAGCTGCTGGCCGACCTGCGCGACAGCCGCGGCCTGACCGCCCTGGTCGTGACCCACGACCTGGCGGTGGTGCGGCAGCTGGCCGACCGGGTGGCGGTGATGGCGGTCGGCCGGGTGGTCGAAGAAGCCCCGACCGCGGCCCTGTTCACCGCCCCCGCCCACCCCTGCACCCAGGCCCTGCTGGCCGCCGTCCCGGTCCCCGACCCGACCGCCGACCGCCCCCGGGCGGTCTTCCGGCCCGAACCAGAATGGGCCAGCGCCCCGACCGGTCCGGCGACCCCCCAGTGCCGTCTCGCCCCCCGCTGCCCCCTGTTCGCCGGTCTCACCCCTGACCGCCAGCACCGCTGCCGCACCGAGGTCCCCCGCCTGCTCCCGTCCACCGCCGACCGCACCGTCGCCTGCCACTGGTGGCGCACGGTGGTTCCGTCCGGCTGACTCGGTACGGGTCTTCGTGGGTGGGCCGGGTCTGCAGACCCGGCCCACCCACGAAACCCGTACCAGACGGCGGTAGCATCACGGTCGTGACGCACGAGCGGATCCTGGTGGTCGACGACGACGCGGCCATCACCGACGCGCTGGCGCCGCTGCTGCGCCGGGAGGGTTTCGTCGTCGAGATCGCCTCGGACGGACAGTCGGCGCTGGCTGCCGTGGCCCGGGCCGAACCCGATCTGGTCGTGCTCGACATCATGCTGCCCGACCTGGACGGGCGCTCCGTGCTGCGTCATCTGCGCGCCGAGGGGTGCACCGTCCCGGTCATCCTGCTGACCTGCGTCGGCGAGGCCAGCGAACGGGCCCGCGCCCTGGACGAAGGGGCCGACGACTACCTGAACAAGCCGTTCGAGCACCTCGAGCTGGTCTCCCGGACCCGGGCCATCCTGCGCCGCAGCCGCCGCGGCACCCCGTCGCTGGCCGCGGCGACCCGGCTGCGCTCGGGCGATCTGGTGGTCGACCGGATGTCCCGCCGCTTCTGGCTGGGCGCCCGCGAGCTGGCGCTCACCCCGAAGGCCGCGGCGCTGCTGGACTACCTCGTCACCCACCCCGACGAGCTGGTCACCCGCCAGCGGCTGCTGGAGGTGGTCTGGGGCTTCGACGACCCGGTCGGTACCCGCGCGGTCGACCACCGGATCGCCGAGCTGCGCCGGGCACTGGGCGACGACGCCACGCAGCCGCGCTGGCTGGCCACCGTCCCGGGCCAGGGCTACCGCTTCTGCGGCACCGTCACACCGGACCAGTGACGGCCAGCGGGCCAGCTTCTGGGCGGAGCCCGCATCGGTCGGCGCTGACGGCGTGACCGCGCCGCCAACGCCGTCGGCCACCGGACCACAAAACATGGGATGTATAGATTCTGTTACGGCTGTTCGGAGATCGGTACACCAGATCGCCTGTCGGCCCGCTGTGAGCCAGCTACCGTGGGGCCGACGACATTCCCTCCGGAAGAGCCCCTGTCATGAATAGTTCTAGCAGCAGACCTTTCCTGGCCGCCTCGGCCGGGCTGTGCCTCGCTCTGTCGAGCCTGCTCGGTGCCTGCTCGTCCAGCGGCGGGCTCGGCGCGCGGTCCACGGACGGGCTCGGAGCAACCGTTCTCAACTCGGTCAAAGAGAAGCACAAGCATAGTAGTTCGTCCTGCCCGAGCAGCTATGTGTGCTGGTCCTACTCCTACGGCGGGTCCAGCAACCCGCACCCCGACCCCGACCCCATTCCCCAGAGCTATGAGCTGAAGCAGGACATCCCGCTAGGCACGTGCTACGACACGTACTCGAAAAGATTCGACCTGTCCGACGCAGAGGTAGTCGACTGCGACACCCAGCACGTGCTGGAGGTCGTCAGTACTTTCACCTGGACCGCTGCCCCGGAAGGCCAGGATGACGAGATGGTCTTGGACCAGGTCGACAGCTGCTGGGGCGAAGTCAGGCCCAGGCTGCGCATGGACGAGATCGTCGACCAGACCAATGTCGACGTCTGGTACCCGAGCGCGGCCCAGATCAGGTCGGGGTCCTCGACCGGATACTGCATGCTGCGACCGGAGGACACCGGCTTCCTCGTCGGTTCGTTGGTCGACGACACCTATCGGGGAACGTTGCCAGCCGGCCAGGTGGAGCATGATGTCGGCCTGGAGTCGTGCGTCGTCGGGAGCTGGCAGGCCGACTCCGACGCGCTGGAGGCGATGGGGCTGGACACCAGCGCCTTCGACGGGCTCGGAGACGACCTGAACTTCGACTTCGTGCTCACCTTCGTCAAGGGCGGCAGCCTCGACTGGACCATGACGTTCTCCAGCCATGGCACGATGCACGGTTCCTCGTTCACGATGGACGGGAACATCGCCCTGCTCGGCACCTGGGAGACCTTCGGCTCGGACAAGATGGATCTCACCATGGACGACGCCAACGGCACGGTCACGGTCAGGGTCGCCGGTCAGACGCAGACCGAGAACATGAACGGCGACGAGCTTGGCATGTCCGATATCGACGACACGAGGATGACGGTGGCCTGCTCCGCGTCGGCCATGACGATGATCGACAACGCGTCGGGGACGATCTCCCTGACGCGCAAGTAGGCCGGTCGTCCCGGCAGTGCCCGGTCACCCGCGACCGGCTGCTGGAGGTGGTCTGGGGCTTCGACGACCCGGTCGGCACCCGCGCGGTCGACCACCGGATCGCCGAGCTGCGCCGGGCGCTGGGCGACGACGCCACGCAGCCGTGCTGGCTGGCCACCGTCCCAGGCCAGGGATATGGCGCTGACTAAACAAGATTTGGTATCCGATAACACATCGTCGCAGGTGGCAGCACTGTCGGACACCACTGAGCACCGGATCTTGTCTTCATGCGGCCATACCGCTTCTGCGGCACCATCACGCCGGACCAGTGACGGCCAGCGGGCCAGCTTCTGGGCGGAGCCCGCACCGGTCGGCGCCGACGGTGTGACCGCGCCGCCAACGCCGTCGGCCACCGGACCACAAAACATGGGATGTATAGATTCTGTTACGGCTGTTCGGAGATCGGTACACCAGATCGCCTGTCGGCCCGCTGTGAGCCCGCTACCGTGGGGCCGACGACGACACTCCCTCCGGAAGAGCCCCTGTCATGAATAGTTCTAGCAGCAGACCTTTCCTGGCCGCCTCGGCCGGGCTGTGCCTCGGTCTGTCGAGCCTGCTCGGTGCCTGCTCGTCCAGCGGCGGGCTCGGCGCGCGGTCCACGGACGGGCTCGGAGCAACCGTTCTCAACTCGGTCAAAGAGAAGCACAAGTATAGTTCGGGTTCGTCCTGCCCGAGCGGCTATGTGTGCTGGTCCTACTCCTACGGCGGGTCCAGCAGCCCGGACCCCGACCCCATTCCCCGGAGATATGAGCTGAAGCAGGACATCCCGCTCGGCACGTGCTACGACACGTACTCGAAAAAATTCGACCTGTCCGACGCCGAGGTAGTCGACTGCGACACCCAGCACGTGCTGGAGGTCGTCAGTACTTTCACCTGGACCGCTGCCCCGGAAGGCCAGCGCGACGAGATGGTCTGGGACCAGGTCGAGAGCTGCTGGAAGGACGAAGTCAGGCCCAGGCTGCGCACGGACGAGTTCTTCTACCAGACCAACGTCGACGTCTGGTACCCGAGCGCGGTCCAGATCAGGTCGGGGTCCACGACCGGATACTGCATGCTGCGACCGGAGGACACCGACTTCCTCCTCGTCGGTTCGTTGGTCGACGACACCTATCGGGGAACGTTGCCCGCCGGCCCGGTGCCGCAGGACGTCCGGCCTGGTACGTGCTACGACTCCTCCTATTCTGTCGCCGACAACAGGGACGATTTCTTCCGCAACATGGACAAGGTAGACTGCGACGTCCCGCATATGCTGGAGGTCATCAGTACCTTCACATGGAGCAAAGCCCCCACCGGCCGGGACGACCCTATGATAGCCGCCCAGGTCAGCAGTTGCTGGAACGACGTGATCAACCCCAAGGTCGCCGACGACGAGAAGTTGTTGTTCGATTCCCGGGCTGATATCTGGTTCCCGACTGCCGCCCAGATCGCCGCGGGGGAGAAGACGGGATACTGCACTCTGACGCCGGAGAGCTACACCGACGACGACTCCGATCTCGACCTGCTCGGTTCGCTGACGCGTGGTACCTACCGTGGTGTCCCCACCGAGGCAGAGGCGTACATCGCCACGTTCGTCCCCGACGCCACACTGACGTGCCGGGGCGGTTCGCTGGTCATCGACGATGCGTACTCGCAGGCTGACATCCTCGTCACCGACGACTGCGAGAGCATCACCGTGAGGACGTACCAGACGGAGGTCCTCGCGCAGAACGTCGGTACCGTCATCATCGAGGCCAGCGGCACCCAGACTGGTTTCCGGGCGCACGGGATCTTGAACAGGATCGAGATCTCCAGCGACAGCTACCAGAACAGCGTGTACTGGGAGGTCGGAGACCCCGTGGTGGTCAACGGCAGCAGCCAGAGCACGGTGCAGCGATACTAGACCTCGGTGTTCAGACGGCGGCTCTCAGGTAGGCGTCGAGCGCCTGGCGGACCAGGGCGCTGCGCGACAGGCCCTGACGGCGGCCTGCCTCGGCCAGGAGAGCGTCGGTCTCGGGGCTGATGGCGACGTTGACGCGGGGCGAGCGCACACCTGCGGTGCCTGTCCCCCCGTCGACGCGGGGTCGCCCCACGGCCCGTTCCACGGCGGGCACGTCCACACCGGCGGCGGTCAGGACGTCCCGGCCGTAGGCCGCGGCGGCGGTGCCCGTCAGCACGTCTTTCGGTGCGTCCCAGGCTGACGGGTCCGCTGCCCACCGGGCCAGGGCCTCGTCACGGTCGCTGGGTGTCGTCATGGTTCCTCCGTGAGGCCCGCAGCGGTACGGGGACAGTCTCGCACCCTGTTGTGTCCACCACAACCCGTCTGGCTGCACCATCGGCGAGGCGTGGTCCCTCACCGGCAGAGTCGTCCTGGGTCAGGTGTCGGGGCCGAGTACCTGGGCGGCGACCAGGCGGGTGCCGACGGGGGTGTCGACCGCGTGCGTGACCAGGACCTGGCCGGGGCGCAGGAAGGGGTCGGTGGTCGGCAGGGTGTCGGCGACGCGACGGGGGCAGTGGGTGGTCAGCACGTCCAGGACGGTGGGGAGCACGGGACGGTGGGTGCACAGCGCGGTATCGGTCCCGGCGGTGAGCAGCTGTTCCACCGCGGCGGCGGTGCGGGCGGGGGACATGGCGTGGGCGTTCTCGGCCAGGGCGGCGACCAGGTCGGGGCGCAGCCCGGTGGCCTGGGCGTACGGCTCTACGGTCGCCAGGCAGCGGGCCCAGGGGCTGGTCGCCAGCCGGGCGATGCCGAAGGCCGACAGCAGGCCGACCAGGGCGGAGGCCTGGGCCCGGCCGGTCCCGGTCAGCGGCCGGTCCGGTTCGGCCCCGGACCAGGCGGCGCGCTTGCGGGCCCGGGCGTGGCGCACCACCGCCACCGCCCGGGTGTCCAGCGTCTGGTCGCGATAGGCCCGGACCAGCGCCACCAGCAGCCGCCGGTCCGACGCCCGGGTGAGCCGTCGGGTGGCCGCGTCGGCGTCGAACCAGCGCACGTCGTCGATCTCGGTGCTGCCGGCCCGGGGTACGGCCGACCGGGCGGTCAGCGCCACGTCGGCGCGGCCGCTGGGCTGCGCCGCCCAGTAGTGCACCTGCTTGGGGCGGGCGCCGACGGTGTACTGCAGGCTGGGCAGGGGACGGCCGAGCACCACCTCCAGGCCGGTCTCCTCGCTGACCTCCCGCACGGCCGTGCCGACCAGGGTCTCCCCGGGCTCCAGCTTGCCCTTCGGCCACGACCAGTCCTTGTACCGGGGCCGGTGGACCAGGGCGACCTGGAGCTTGTCCCCCCGCACACGCCACACCAGGGCACCGGCGGCCAGGACCGTCGAGTCGTCCGTCCCCCCGCCGTTCCCCGGACCGAGCAGCGGCGCCTTCACCGGCGGGGCCGCCGCTGCCGGGCGATGAGCAACGACTGCAGATCGGCCAGGGGCTCGCCGTCGGCGTCGCGGTGGTGCCGGGTCCAGGTGCCGTCCGGTTCGGCCCACCACGACGCGGTGGTGTCGGCCACCGCCAGGTCCACCAGCTCGATGCAGTCGGCGACGTGGTCGGGCGCGGCGATCCGGACCAGGGCCTCCACCCGGCGGTCCAGGTTGCGGTGCATCAGGTCGGCCGACCCGATGAGCACCTCCGGGCCGGTGAACTCGTCCTCCGGGCCGCCTCTGGCGTGCGCGAAGGCGAAGATCCGTGAGTGCTCCAGGAACCGGCCCAGCACCGAGCGCACCCGGATCGTCTCGGACAGGCCGCTCACCCCGGCGCGCAGCGCGCAGATACCGCGCACGTTGATGTCGATCGGTACTCCGTCGCCGGAGGCCCGGTACAGCGCGTCGATGACGGCCTCGTCCACCATGGAGTTGACCTTGATCTTGATCCAGGCTTCCTCGCCCGCCCGGGCCGCCGCGGCCTCGCGCTCGATGCGTTCGACCAGTCCGGTGCGGATCTGCCGCGGGGCCACCAGCAATCGGTGGAACCGGCTGCGCGGGGCGTACCCGGACAGCTGGTTGAAGAGCCGGGTCAGGTCCTGACCCACCTCGGAGTCGCAGGTCAGCAGCCCCAGGTCGGTGTACAGCCGCGCCGTCTTGGGGTGGTAGTTGCCGGTGCCGACGTGCGAGTAGCGCCGCAGCCCGTCGCTCTCCTGCCGTACCACCAGGGACAGCTTGCAGTGCGTCTTCAGGCCGACGATCCCGTACACCACGTGCACCCCGGCCTGCTCCAGCTTGCGGGCCCAGTCGATGTTGTTCTGCTCGTCGAACCGGGCCTTGATCTCCACCAGGGCCAGCACCTGCTTACCAGCCTCGGCGGCGTCGATCAGCGCGTCCACGATGGGCGAGTCGCCGGACGTGCGGTACAGGGTCTGCTTGATCGCCAGCACCGCCGGGTCGCCCGCCGCCTGCTCCAGGAACTGCTGCACCGAGGTGGAGAACGAGTCGTACGGGTGGTGCAGGAGGATATCGCGGGCCCGGATGGCCGCGAAGACGTCCGTCGGGGTGGCCGACTCGACCTCCGCCAGGTGCCGGTGCGTCGCGGGTACGAACGGCGGGTAGTGCAGCTCGGGCCGGTCCAGGTCGGCGATGACGTTCAGGCCGGTGGCGTCCAGGGGGGCGGGCAGCTCGTAGACGTCCTCGGCGCCGACCCGCAGCTCGCGGGTGAGCAGCCGGTGCACCCGGTCGCTGATGCCCGCGGCCAGCTCCAGGCGCACCGGCGGGCCGAACCGGCGCCGGAGCAGCTCTTTCTCCATGGCCTTGAGCAGGTTCTCCGCGTCGTCCTCCTCGACCTCGACGTCCTCGTTGCGGGTGACGCGGAAGGTGTGGAACTCCTGGACGTCCATACCGGGGAACAGGTAGTACAGGTGCTCGGCGATGACGTCCTCGATCGGCACGAACGACATCGGGCCGCGCTCGCGGGACGCGGAATGCTCGTCGGGGACCGACGGTTTGCCTCGGGCGTCCACCGCCAGGTACCGCGGCAGCAGCGGCGGGACCTTGACCCGGGCGAAGTGCTCCTTGCCGCTGGCCGGGTTGACCAGGGAGACCGCGAGGTTCAGCGACAGCCCGGAGATGTACGGGAACGGGTGCGCCGGGTCGACCGCCAGCGGGGTGAGCACCGGGAACAGCCGTTTGCGGAAGTACTTGGTCAGCCGGTCCTGCTCGCCGGGGCCCAGGTCGGACCAGCGCACGGTGGTGATGCCCTCGGCCGCCAGGGCGGGCTGCACCTGGTCGGTGAAGACCCGGGCGTGCCGTTCCATGAGCGCGTGGCCCTGGACGCTGATGGCTTCGAGCTCTTCCCGGGGGGTCAGGCCGTTGGCCCCGGTCACGGCC
Organism: Micrococcales bacterium; assembly: GCA_009777345.1. GTDB lineage: Bacteria > Actinomycetota > Actinomycetes > Actinomycetales > Cellulomonadaceae > Cellulomonas. The sequence continues at coordinate 22,880 of WRMB01000029.1, forward strand.
AGGCCGGTGGCGATGCGCCGTTTGAGCCCGGCCACCCGCACCATGAAGAACTCGTCCAGGTTGGACGCGAAGATCGCCAGGAAGCGGACCCGTTCCAGCAGGGGGACGTCTTCGTCCTCGGCCAGCTCCAGGACGCGCTGGTTGAACGCCAGCCAGGACAGCTCACGGTCGCCGAAACGGTCGTCGGGCAGCGGACGGAGCGTCCGGCTTGGGACAGCAGGGGCCGGTTCGTCGGCGACGTGCTCGGCGATATGGGCCGCCAGCTCCGCCGCGCCGAGCAGGGGTACGTCGGTCATGCCCCCATGGTGGCACCCTCTGCGCCGTCGAGGGGGGTCGGAAGGCCGGGGAGGCGGTGTTGTCAGCCGGCGGGCAGACGGTAGCGGGTGTGGACCGCCTCACGCACGAACCCGGCGGCCATGTAGGTAGCCAGGGCGACGTCGTTGTCCGACTCGACGAACAGGACCACCCGGCCCAGACCCCGCCCAGCCAGATAGTCAAGACCAGCCCCGGTCAGCACCCGCCCCAGCCCCGTCCCCTGAGCGCAGGGATCCACCCCCAGCACGTAGATCTCACCCACAGGAGCCGAGGGACGAAGTTCCGGGCCAGGGACGAAGCAATATGTTCGTCCCTGGCCCGGAACTTCGTCCCTCGGAGGAGGGGGTGCGATCTTGGTCCAGACCGAGCCGAGCAGAGTGCCGGCGTCGGCCACGGCCAGGATCAGACCGTCCGGGTCGAACCATGGTTCGCGCTGGCGGACCAGCAGATCGGCCAGGGTGGTGCGGCCCTGCTCGGGGTGGGTGGCGAAGGCCCGGGCGTTGACCGCCAACCAGGCCGCCTCGTCCTGGCCGACCCGGAAGGGGCGCAGCCTCACACCGGGCGGCACTGGCACAGGAGCGGGCCGATCGGCCAGGTCACGGCCCAGCAGCCACAGCGCCCGCACCGGCCGGGCGCCCACCGCGGCGAGCCGGGCCCGGGCCGCGGGCAGGTCGCCGTGCGCCCACACCTCCAGCGGACCACGGCGGTCTTCCGTCGTCTCGGTGACGCGAGCATCCTCGGCTCGGCCGTCGGCTGGTGTCTGGGCTGCCCGCAGCAGACGGGTGCCGATCCCGCGACGACGGTGCTCCGGGTCGACGACGAGTTCGGCCACCCGGCCCGCCCCGTCAGGGCGCACCTGCGCATAGCCGACAAGACGGTCCCCGTCGCGCACGGTCAGGTGCAGGGCGTCGGTACCGTCACGCAGGGCCAGCAGCGTCGCCTCGTCCAGCGGCGCCACCTGGTCGACTTGCTCGGCCCGTGCGGCCAGGCCCCGCACCGCGCTCTCGTCGGTATGCGCACTCGTCTGGACGTCTGCCATGCCCCATTCCAGCACGGCCGGTCTGGACAGCACGTCGGTGCCGAGCAGAGCTCAGCGCAGGTTGACCTGGCGGGCGACCAGGCCGGCGCGGGCCCGGCGGGCGTTGGCGTCCAGGGGGGTGTCGTCGGCCAGGGCCGCGGCGAAGCGGGGGGCGAACTGGGTCAGGGCGGACTCGACGTCCTCGGGTTCGGTGCCGCGGGCCAGCTCCCACACCGGGACGACCAGGCCGCAGGCGCGGAAGTACCCCAGGAAGCGGCCCTCGTCGACGGCCGACGTGCGGGCGCCGTGCAGCCGGGCCAGGCCGTCGAGCACCTGCTGCTCGTCGGCGGACTGGGCCCAGCGCAGGAACTCCTTGGCGCCCATCCGGGTCCAGTAGGCGGCGTCGACGCTGGTCAGCCTTGTGGTGTCGACGATGCCCGCGCTGGCCTCGTCCATGGCCCGGGTGATCTCGGCGGTGCGTTCGACGGTCGGGTCCAGCCAGAACTCGAACGAGTCGTGCACGGTCACCTCGAACGGCGCGGTGAGGTCGAGCACGTCCTGCAGCCGGGGCCCGGGGGTGGGCAGGCCGATGTTCTCCACTGCGGTGCCCGGTTCGCAGTCCAGGGCCTGCAGCAGCGCCGTGGCCAGGTCGCGGCTGACGTCGCCGGACCGGCCGACGGTCTGCAGGGCGAGCAGCACCTGCCCGTCGGTGCGGTGCAGCGCGGGCCACTGCGACGGCAGCGCCGTCGTCACCACGACATCCCGCGCCCCGTGCTCGGCGGTGGTGCGCACGGTCGCGGTCGCGGCCGGCACCAGCTCTTTGAGCGCCACCCAGTCCGGTTCACCCGGCAGCCCCTCGAACGGACGCGCGACATAGTCTCCGGTAGCCACGCCGCAAGGTTACCCGCTCAGGCGACCCGGGTGCCCTTGGGCAGCTTGTGGTAGGGGACCTTGAGCCGACGCACCGCGATGGTGAAGAAGGTCCCGCCCAGCAGCAGGTTGGCGGCCAGGCTCCAGGGCCACACCCGGACGCGGGACGGGTCGGTTTCTTCGACCGGACTCGTGGGCCTCGGCTCGTCGCTGTAGTAGTAGTAGTAGTCGTAGCCGGAGCACCGGTCTTCCTGGTAGTACGGACCAGCGGCCTGCTCGGCGACCGCTCTCCGGATCTGGAACAGCGGGTCGTTGCCCAGGTACTCGTACATCACCCGGTGGGTCCGGGCGATCTCCGGCTCGGGGGAGGCGTCGGCCACCATGACGAACGGGTTGGGGACCAGCAGCCACCAGGTCAGGTCGGTGCGGGGCTGGCGGTTGGTCTCGGTGAACCAGGCGCACTCTGGCGGTGTGGGCGGCGGCGCCGTAGGGTCGTAGCTGTCGTAGTAGGCCTTCAGCTCGGCGTCCCAGCTGGCCTCGACCGCGGGGGGCAGTCGCCAGACCTTGACCTGGATGTCGCGCTCGGCCAGCGGGATGAGCAGGGCGTGGAACACCACAGTGAGGACGGACAGCGTCAGAGCGGTTCCGTACGCCAGCAGGTTCGAGGCGCTGGTCCGGTTGACCAGCGCCGACCAGCCCAGGCCGACGGCGCACATCACGGCCAGCTCGAGCATGAGCACCACGCAGCAGCCGAGCACCTGGAACACCGAGGCCCCGCCGACCACCGCGGCCGTGCCGATCCACGGCAGCGCCGTCACCAGGAACGCCGCCATGGTCAGCCAGGCGAAGACCAGCTTGCCCGTCGCGATCTGGGTGGCCGACAGCGTGGTGGCCTGGAGCGTGGCCAGCGTCCCGGCCTGCCGGTCGCCGTTGATCGCCCCGGCAGTCAGCGCCGGGGTGACCAGCAGACCCAGCGCCAGCACCAGGAGCACGACCGCCCCGAACACCAGCGGCCCGGAGCTGGGTGTCCAGCCGTCCACCGGGTCCCAGACGCACGACGCGTCGTAGTCGCTCGAACCCCAGCCCTGGCCCTGGCCGGGTTCGTAGCGGATGGTGCAGGTCTGGGGCGGGCGGTACGTCGTCCCGTCGTACGTGTCGACGTCGGCCGGGAGGTGGCAGATCGCCGAACCGTCGGCGGTGTTGGTGCACTCGACCTCGAGCACGGGTGGTGGTGGTCCGTCCACGGACACCTTGCCGCCGTTCGGGTCGTACTGGAAGCAGACCGGTCCAGCACCGATGTCGTAGCAGGTGGTGCCGCCCAGCGTCACCCACTCCACGACCCGGCAGCGGACCTGCCCGTCGTCGTCGGCCGAGCATATCGTCTGGGTGTACTCGATCAGGTCCGACGGCGACGTCGTCGGCGGCTGCGTGACGTAGAACCACAGCTCGCAGCCCTCCACGGTGGTGTCGGCCTGCGGGTCGATCGGGCCGCCGCGCCACCCGAGCGTGAGCTGCCCGACCTGGTAGGAGCCGCAGTACATCTGGTCCGGTCCGTTCTCGTACGGGTTCCAGGGGACGTTGACAGAGTCGTCGGCTCTGGTGGCTACGAGCAGGGTGAAGGCACCGATGAGGACGGTCCAGACGACGAGCACGACCCACCAGCGGCGCGCACGTACCCGCTGGCGCAGCTCCAGGCCGACGACGGTCGTGGTGCCGCGGACCCAGCTCGACCGTCTCATCGGCGTGACTCCTCGTTGTCCAGGGCCAGGTAGACCTCTTCCAGGCGACCGGCCACCGGGGCCAGGGTGTGCACCGGCACGCCGTCGGCCAGCGCGGCCCTGAGCAGGTCGGCGGCGGAGCGCGGGCCGGTCAGGGTCACGAAGACCTCGTCGCTGGTGCCGGGTGCGGCCTGCCAGGGGATACCGGAGCGGTCGAGGAAGGTCTGCAGCGCCACCGGGTCGAGGGCGGCCAGGTGCCAGCCGCGGGTGGTCGTCTGGGTCAGCGAGACGTCCGGGACGACGGTCCGGCCGCGGTCGAGGAACACCACCTGGTCGTACACGTCCTCCAGCTCGGCCAGGACGTGGGACGACAGCAGGACGGTCTTGCCCTGGTCGGCCAGGTCGCGCAGGGTCTGGCGCAGCTCGATGCGCGCGCGGGGGTCCAGGCCGGAGGCGGGTTCGTCGAGCAGCAGCACGTCCGGGTCGTGGACCAGCGCCCGGGCCAGGCCCAGCCGCTGCTTCTGCCCCCGGGACAGCACCCGGGCCGGGGCGGTGGCCCGCTCGGTCAGGTGCAGCTGGTCCAGCAGCGCCGCGGCGCGGGCCCGGGCCGACGTCTTGGCCAGGCCGTACGCCTGGGCGAAGGTGACCAGGATCTCGGTGGGGGTCAGGGCGTCCCAGGTGCCGAACTCGTCGGGCATCCAGCCGATGCGGCGGCGGGTCGTGGCACGGCGCGGGTCGGCCCCCGCGACCTCGACCTGCCCGGAGCTGGCCGCCAGCAGCCCGGCCAGGACCAGCAGCAGGGTGGTCTTGCCCGATCCGTTCGGCCCGATGAGCGCGGTGACGGCACCGGACGGGGCGGTGAAGGTCGCCCCGTCGACTGCCCGGACCGCCCCGAAAGCGCGGTGCACGTCATCGGCCCGGATACCGGGCGGCGCGGGTTCGGCGGCCATGGGGGAGACGCTAGTGGAATACGGCCGGGGGCTGTCGTCGTGCTGGGGTGGTGGAGGGGGGTCCTTCTGCGTGACCACTCGCGGCGGCCGTCTCTACTGGCCGGGACGGACCAGCCCTCCTTCGTAGGCCGTCACGACGGCCTGGACGCGGTCGCGGGCGTCGAGCTTGGTGAGGATCCGGCCGATATGGGTCTTCACGGTGGTCTCGGCCAGGTACAGGGCGGCGGCGATCTCGGCGTTGCTCAGCCCGCGGGCCACGTGCACCAGGACCTCCCGCTCCCGGTCGGTCAGGTCGCCGAAGCGTTCGGGGTCCTCGTCGATCTCGGTCAGGTGGGCGACATGGTCGATGAGCCGCCGGGTGGAGGCGGGGGCGATGACCGCGTCCCCGCTGTGCACGGTGCGGATCGCGCCGACCAGGTCGTCGGGCGGGGCGTCCTTGAGCAGGAAGCCCGAGGCCCCGGCCTTGATCGCGGCCAGCAGGTACTCGTCCAGGTCGTAGGTGGTGAGCATGACGATGCGGGGCGCGGCCGGGTCGGCCGTGATCGCCGCGGTGGCGGCGATACCGTCCTGGCGGGGCATGCGCACGTCCATCAGCACGATATCGGCCGGGGTCCGGGCCACCAGGGCGACGGCCGCGACGCCGTCGCCCGCCTCGCCCACCACCTGCATGTCAGGCTGGGCGTTGACGACCATGGTGAGCCCGGCGCGGACCAGCTGCTGGTCGTCGACGAGGATCACGCGGATCGGGCTGGTCGGCTCGGTCATGGGTCTCCATACTGGTCGGGGTGGGTGTAGGGGTCGGGGTAGGGCAGGTCGACCTGGACGCGGAAGCCGCCGCCGTCGGTCGGCCCGGCGACGAGCGTGCCGCCGAACAGCTCGGCCCGTTCGGTCATGCCGACCAGGCCGTGCCCGGGGCCGGGTGCGGGGCTCCGGCCGAGGATGCTCAGGCCCCTGATCGGGGTGCTCACGACCTTGCCGGTATTGGTCACGACGAGCCGGAAACCGGCGTCGTGCCAGACCTCGCTGACCACGGCCCGTGCACCAGGCCCGGCGTGCTTGAGCACGTTGGTCAGCGACTCCTGGGCGATGCGGTGCACCGCCGCGCCGACGGCGGGCGGCAGGTGGCGGGGCGTACCGGTCTGCACGTGCGCCACGTCCAGGCCGGCCTCGCGCACCGTGGCGACCAGCTCGTCGACCGAGCCGGACTCGGGGACGGGGGCGCGTTCGGCCTGGTCGGTGCCGCGCAGCAGGCCGAGGATGCGGCGGGTGTCGGCCAGGGCGGCCCGGCCTGTCTCGGCGATGGTGGTCAGGGCGCGCTGGGCCGCCTCCGGGTCGGTCGCGGCGGCCAGACGACCCCCGTCGGCCTGGATGACGATGACGGACAGGGAGTGGGCGACGATGTCGTGCATCTCGCGGGCGATGCGGTTGCGCTCGGCGGACACGGCCAGCTCGGTGGCTTGGGCGGCGGTCTGCGCACGGTCCGGGCGGGTGCGGCGCAACCTCATACCCCCAGGATATGGCGCTCCCAGGACAAGATGTGCCGATCGGGCCGGCACCCGGCCCCCGCCGCCGCACCCGGGGGCGTCGGTGACTGGACGCGGTGACCGGCCGGGTGCTGACGGGCAGGCGTCTGCACTGTTCACGGAGTGTTCATGGACGTTTTGGGCGATTCGGGTCGCCAGGTAAGAGCGGTGGTGTTATGGTTCCGTGACTTGGGAGTTAACGGTCCGTTTCTGACGGCATCAGAAGGGAAGACTGATGGGGTCCCGCAGCGTGAAGGCACGGCACGTCCGCACCGACCGTCCGGTCTGGGCCCGCCCGCGGTCCGTGGGTGTCGCGGTCGCCGCGACGGCCGCGGTCGTCGGTGTCCCGGTCCTGGCCGGAGCCGTCGGAGGGTCTGGGAGCCAACCGGGGTCGGCTCTGGTCCGCGAGGCGGTCCCGGCGCCCGAGGTGGTGCCCGAACCTCCGGACCGCGTGCTGCCGCCGGAGCCCGGCGTGGTGCCGCCCCCGGTCACCGACGGGCTGGAGCCGACGGCCGAGGCGACCGCGGTCCCCGCAGTGCCGCTCCAGGAGCTGGAGCGGTCGAGCCAGGCCCGGCCCCGGACCGTCCCGCGGACACCGGCGCGGCCACCGGTCGCCCTGGTCGAGGCGCCGGTACCGGTGCCCGAGCCCAGCCCGGAGTCGTCGGAGCCGTCACCGGAACCCGAGCCGACGCCGGGCCCGGAACCGACAGAGCCGACACCGGAGCCGACGCCGGAACCGGAGCCGACGCCGGAACCGACACCGACACCGGAACCGGACCCGACGCCTGAGCCCTGAGCCCCGGTGCGGTGAGCCGGCCCGTCGAGCGAAACGCCGCAGTTGTGAGCAATATCACACCGTAACGCCGGGAGCGTCGGCGCTCGCGCTGGTCAGAGCGAGATTTCCAGTGGTGTCGGTCGGTGTCACGGGCCGTCCCTGCGGATTCGCCCCCCGAATCCACATTCGTTCGGCCGCGGGTGTTATAGGTTCGTTACCGGATCCGTACCCAGGCACGAACCAGACGCGACAGGGAGCATCATGCAGTTCCGCAGGCAGCCCCGGCCGGGAGCCCGTCACGCCAGCAGGCGCCCCCCACGCGCCCGGCAGGTGGTCGTGGTCGTGGTGGCCGCGCTGGCTGTCGTCGTCGCCGTCCCGGCCCTGGCCATCGCCCTGGGCGACCAGCGGTCCGGGGCCCAGGTCGGCGGGGTCGCCCTGGACCAGGACGCCAAGACCGACCGGACAGTCACCACGCCGCGCCCCAGCCAGGAGGCCGAGCCGACCGTCGAGGCCACGCCCGAGGCGACCGTCGAGCCCACGCCCGAACCGACGCAGGCCACGCCGAGCCCGGCCCCGGAGCCGGCCGAGCCGACGCGGCCTGCCCCGGCGCGGGCCGCGGGCCCGGGCGCGCAGATCGAGGCCGATATCGTCGCGGTCACCAACACCCAGCGCGCGGCCCACGGGCTGGGCGCGCTGTCGGTCGCGTCCTGCGCCACCGACCAGGCCCGGGGCCGGGTGGCCCAGCTGGTGGCGGAGAACGGGTTCTACCACCCGCCGATGGAGACCGTCGTGGCGGCCTGCAAGGTCGGTGCCGGGGAGAACCTGGCCCTGGGGTACTCGACCGGTGCCGGTGTGGTCGACGGCTGGATGAACTCGCCCGGTCACCGGGCGAACCTGCTGGAACCGAGGTTTGTGAGCCTGGGCGTGTCCTGCCAGCAGCAGAACGGTCGCTGGCTGTGCGGCGCCGTCTACCTGATGTCATGATCCGGCTCGTGCACCGAGACGGGAGCCGTGTCCGACGCTGTCGTGGGGCGTCGCGGGCGCGCCGGACGCCGACTGCGGCAGGATGACTCCATGGACCCGCGCGCTGGAACCCCTGCTCAGCCTTCCGACCTCATCGACCCCGAGGCCCTCGTCGCCGCCTACTACGATCTGGTGCCCGATGCGGACGACCCGCACCAGCAGGTCGCGTTCGGTACCTCCGGGCACCGCGGCTCCGCGTTCGACACCGCCTTCAACGAGGCGCATATCGTCGCGACCACCGCGGCGATCGTCGAGTACCGCCGGGACCAGGGCACCGACGGCCCGCTGTTCATCGGCCGGGACCCGCACGGGCTGTCCGAGCCGGCCTGGCGCACCGCCCTGGAGGTGCTGGCCGCCGCCGAGGTCGAGGTGCGCATCGACGCCCGCGACTCCTGGACGCCCACCCCGGCGGTCAGCCACGCCATCCTGCGGCACAACGGCGCCGGGTCGGACCAGGGGGTCCGCACCCAGGGGCCGGGCCTGGCCGACGGGATCGTCGTCACCCCGTCGCACAACCCGCCCCGGGACGGCGGGTTCAAGTACAACCCGCCAGACGGCGGTCCCGCCGGGTCGGACGCCACCGGTACCATCGCGGCCCGGGCCAACCAGATCCTGCGCGACGGGTGGCGCCAGGTACCGCGGGTCGGCGCCGCGGCGGCGCTGACCGCTGAGACCACCCGGCGGCACGACTACCTGTCGTCCTACGTCGACGACCTGGAGCAGGTGCTGGACACCGACGCCATCCGGGCCGCCGGGGTGCGGATCGGCGCCGACCCGCTGGGCGGGGCGTCCGTGGAGTACTGGGCGGCCGTCGGCGAGCGCTACGGGCTGGACCTGACCGTCGTGAACCCCACGGTGGACCCGCGCTGGTCGTTCATGACGCTGGACTGGGACGGCAAGATCCGCATGGACTGCTCCTCGCCCTACGCCATGGCCAGCCTGGTCGCCCGCATGACCGGCGACGCCCCGTACGACATCGCCACCGGGAACGACGCCGACTCCGACCGGCACGGCATCGTGACGCCTGACGCCGGGCTGATGAACCCCAACCACTACCTGGCCGTGGCCGTCTGGTACCTGTTCGGCGGGGCTGGGCCCGGTGCCCGGTCCGGCTGGGCGCCGGGCACGGCGATCGGCAAGACGCTGGTCTCCTCGTCGTTGATCGACCGGGTGGCCGCCGCGGTGGGCCGTCGGCTGATCGAGGTGCCCGTCGGGTTCAAGTGGTTCGTGCCCGGCCTGGTCGACGGCTCCGTCGGGTTCGGCGGGGAGGAGTCCGCCGGGGCCAGCTTCCTGCGCCAGGACGGCACGGTCTGGACCACCGACAAGGACGGGATGCTGCCCGCGCTGCTGGCCGCGGAGATCCTGGCCACCACCGGCAGGTCGCCCAGCCAGCTGCACGCCGACCTGGTCGAACGGTTCGGCCGCTCCTGGTACGCCCGGGTGGACGCCGCCGCGACCCGTGAGCAGAAGGCCGCTCTGGCCGGGCTGTCCCCGGAGCAGGTGTCGGCCACGACGCTCGCCGGTCAGCCCATCACCGCCCGGCTGACGGCGGCACCAGGCAACGGCGCGGCCATCGGCGGGCTCAAGGTCACCACGGCCGACGCCTGGTTCGCCGCCCGCCCGTCGGGCACCGAGGACGTCTACAAGATCTACGCCGAGTCGTTCGTCTCCCCCGAGCACCTGACCCAGGTCCAGGACGAGGCCCGACAGGTCGTCGCCGCCGCACTGGGCTGACTCGGTCGCCCGCAGCGTACCGACGGCTCGTCAGCCCTCGGGGTGCAGGGTCTGGTTCATCTGGTCGCGCAGCGCGGCACCCTGCTCCTGGACGTATTGCTTGGCCTTCTCCTGGGCGCTGGCGACGTGGTCCTGGACCCGGGGGTCGTGCCAGGCGTCGGTGACCCAGCCCTTGAGCTGGTCGAGCTTCTCGCGGCCGGCCTTGGTACCGAAGAGCAGGCCGAGGCCGACCCCGGCGACGAATGCGGACGTGGACTTCACGGGCAGATCCTCTCCTGCGCAGGTTGGACGGGGTCTAGCCTACGCACCCGGCGCGTCGGTCGTGTCGCCGCGAGCCGCAAGCCAGGGTCTGAGAGTGGGACCAGGTCGTGCGAGGATGACCGGCGTGAGCCGACCTACCCGGGCCGAGATCCGTCGTTGGAGGCGGTACCTGGCCGACGAGCAGGCCGAGGCCGCCGTCTACCGAGACCTGGCCGCCCGGCGCGACGGCGAGGAGCGCGAGATCCTGCTCGCCCTGGCCGAGGCGGAACGTCGGCACGAGACGCACTGGACGACCCTGCTCGGCGACCATACCGGCCAGTCGCGCCGCAGCGCGCTGCGCACCCGGGTCCTGGGCTGGGGGGCCCGTCGCTTCGGGTCGGTGTTCGTCCTGGCGCTGGCCCAGCGGGCCGAGACCCGGGCCTCCCACCGCACCCACGCCGATATGACCCCGACGATGGCGGCCGACGAGGCCATCCACGCCGAGGTGGTGCGCGGCCTGGCGGCCCGCGGCCGTCAGCAGATGTCCGGGTCGTTCCGCGCGGCGGTGTTCGGCGCCAACGACGGGCTGGTCTCCAACCTGGCCCTGGTGCTGGGCATCGGCGCCTCAGGGGTGTCCGCCGCGACGGTGCTGTTCACCGGCGTGGCCGGGCTGCTGGCCGGGGCGCTGTCCATGGCCGCGGGGGAGTACGTGTCGGTCAGGTCCCAGCGCGAGCTGCTGGCCGCCAGGCGTCCGGCCCTGGGCTCGGCCGCGTCCCTGCGGGCGCTGGACGCCGAGGCCAACGAGCTGGCGCTGGTCTACCGGGCCCACGGGATGGACGCGACGGTCGCGGCCGACCGGGCCCGGGCCCTGCTGCGGGCTGTGGCCCAGCACGACCCGGCCTGGGCCGACGAACCCCAGTACGAGTCCGCCGGGTCGCTGCTCGCCGATCTGCCCGGCGGTCGGCTCGGTGCGGTCGACGAGGAGCACGAGGCCGTCGGCACGGCATGGGGCGCGGCCGGCTCGTCGTTCGCGTTCTTCGCCTCGGGTGCCGTCGTGCCCGTCGTGCCGTACCTGCTCGGCGCGCAGGGCCTGACCGCGGTGGTGTGGTCGGCCGGTCTGGTCGGGCTGGCGCTGCTGGCCACGGGCGCGGTCGTCGGCCTGCTGTCCGGATCGTCCCCGGTGCGGCGCGCGCTGCGGCAGATCGCCATCGGCTGGGGTGCCGCAGCCGCTACCTACCTGCTGGGCTCCCTGTTCGACGTCAGCGGTCTCTGACCGGGAGGTCCGGCCCGTCATGGACCTCCCGGTCAGAGACCGGGGCTGCTCGCCGCGGCAGCCCAGCCTCTTTCGATCAGGAAAGGCTGTTCAGGCTGATCGTTCCGATGACGTTGAGGATCCAGGCGAAGACGCACAGCCCGGTCCCGACGATGCCTAGGATGAACCCGGTCTTGCCCATGCCGCCGTTGGTGGCCAGGCCCTGTTCCGCCGCCTGCTGGCTCATCCGTCCCAAGATGATGGCCGGGATCCCCAGGAGGGGCCCGATGATGCAGCAGACGACACTGGCGATGCCCAGGCCGAGGGCAATGCCGCCGAGGTTGTTCTTGCTGGGCGAACCACCACTGCCACCGTACTGGTTCGGGTCGCCGTAGGCAGGCGGCTGTCCGTAGCCACCGGCGGGCTGACCGGCGGCGGGCTGTCCGTAGCCGCCGGCAGGCTGACCGTAGGACTGGTTGGGGTCCTCGGGGAATCCGCCCGGAGGCGGAGGGGGCATCGTCATGTGGTGCTCCTTGTGGTGGGGTCTCGTCGAGAGACGCGGTGGCCGAGATTGTAGTGCCCCAGGCGCGGTCATATGGTCCAGAACCGCCACGTCGTTCGATACAGCCTTGTGGTATACGTCACTCGTCGTGCCGTCGGGCTGAGATCACCGCGGTCGGGTGTGCGAGGCTGGGGGCATGGTTGCCGACCCGTTCGTCCGCCCGTCCGTCGTGCCCAACCTGCGCGACCTGGGTGAGCGGCCGGTGGCCGGAGGCGGTCGCCTGCCCGCCGGGCGGATCTTCCGGGCCGGTGAGCCGTCCGACCCGGCGGCGGCGGCCGATCTGCGACGGCTGGGTCTGGCCACCGTGGTCGACCTGCGCACCGTCGGCGAGGTGGCGCAGCGGCCGGACTGTCTGCCCGACGCCGTCACCTACCGGCACCTGGACGTGCTGGCCGATATGCCGTCGGAGATGGCCGAGGGCCAGGCCCACCTGATGAACGACCCGGTGGCGTTCGCCGAGGCCTTCGGCCGGTTCGACCCGGTCGCCCAGATGCACCGCACCTATACCGAGCTGGTCGTCGCCCCGGCGGCCCGCGCGGCCTACGCCGGGCTGGTCCGGGAGGTGCTGGCGGCCGACGGCGCGCCGGTCCTGGTGCACTGCACCGCGGGCAAGGACCGCACCGGCTGGGCGGTGACCGTGCTGCTCCTGGCCGCGGGCGTCGCCGCCGAGGCCGTGCGGGCCGAGTACCTGGCGGTGATCCCGGCGGTGCGGGCGACCTTCGCCCCCCTGGTCGACCGGTACGCCGCGGTCGGCGCACCCCCCGAGCTGCTGGAACCGATGCTCGAGGTCCGCGGCGAGTACCTGGACACGGCGCTGACCCGCGTCGACGACGTCTTCGGCGGCTTCGACGGCTACCTCCACGACGGCCTGGGCCTGACCGGCGACGAGACCGCCGCGCTGCGCGCCCTGCTCGTCCGCTGAGCTAATCCTAGCCAGGCGCCTCGGCGGCGACGGGGTCGGCCGCGGTGACAGCCGGGCGGACGACGGCCCGCGCCGTGACCACCCAGAGGACGACCAGCCCGACGTTGCGCACGACGAGCATCTCCGTGGCCGCGGGCTGGGCCGTGATCATCGAGGTGTAGGCCCACGGGAAGACGACCTGGGTGGCCGCGGCCACGCCGAGCAGCGTCCCCGCGGTGCCCCGCCACCGTGGCAGCTGCCAGGCCAGCGCCACCACGACCGGTGCGACCAGCCAGGTGAGGTACTGCGGCGACAGCACCTTGTTCGTCACGACCATGGTGAGCAGCAGCAGCAGCGACCCGCGGGTGACCAGCTCGGCCGTCGGCAGCCGGCGTGGCCCCCAGGCCCGCCAGGCCAGCAGCGCCGCTGCGGCGAGCAGCGTGGCGTAGAACAGCCCGTCGAGCACGTCGCACGCGGTCTGGACGCCGGGCCCGGTGACCTCGTAGGTGGAGATCTCGGAGTTGAAAGGACGTTGCACCGCCGTGGAGAACAGCCCCCAGAGCAACCACGGCGAGGCCCCGACGGCCTCCACCTGCATCCCCCGGCCGCCCTGGACCCCCAGGAACGACCAGACGTGCTCCCGTCCGCCCAGCAGCGCGACGGTGCCCAGCACCACCGTGCTGACCGCCGCCGCGGGCCCGACCGCTGCGGGCCACGACCGGCGCAGCGCCAGCACCACCGGCAGCAGCAGCACCCCCGGCGCGACCTTGACCCAGGCCCCGACGGTGAGCAGGGCGGCGGCCAGCCGCGGCCGTGCGGTGACGACCAGCAGCGCGACGACCACCAGCGGCGTGACCAGCGCGTCGATCCGACCGACGGCCACCGGCCCCAGCGCGGCCAGGAACCCGACCCACCACCAGGCGGCGACCCGCCCCCCGCCGAGGCCGAGCCGTCCTGGACGGCGCGAGAGGTGCAGCAGCCGGAGCACCACGACCAGGTTCAGCGTGGTGACCATGACGGTCCACCAGGCGGCGAACGCCTCGTCGGCGGTCAGCCTGGGCAGGGGCAGCGCCCGGGCCAGCCAGCCGACCACGACCAGCGGCGCCAGCGCCCCCGCGGGGTAGACCCAGGGCTCGTCGAGCACCGGCCAGTGGTCGTCGGCCAGGCCGGCGTCCACCCATTGCCGGTACAGTCCCAGGTCCCAGAACACCCGCTCGGGCATCACGCGCACCCCGCACCAGGCGGTCCACAGGTGCACCGCGGCGAAGGCGGCCCAGAGGGCGGGGGTGCTGGTCGCGACGCTGCTGAGCCGCCTGGGCCCGGACCAGCCGGTCTGCGTCGCGCAGACCGGCCGGTCCGGGCCCAGGGTCACTTGGAGATCGAGTCGGCGGGGACGCAGCCCGGTGCCGGTGCCAGCGGGGAGTTGGCGTCGACGACGACCTCGGGGTCCACCTCGGCGACATTGGTGCCGAGCAGCAGGTCGACGCTCTGGCCGGTGCGCGCCGGGTCGTACGACAGCTCTGCCCCGGGGACGTAGGGGAGCAGCGTGTACGCCTGGGGGATGGCCTCGGGGCCGAACACGATCTGGGTGGTCGCGACCCGGTTCTTGTTACCGGTCTCGCCCTGGGCGAACCCCAGGGAGGCGAGATTGTCGGCGGACGTCTGGGCCAGCCCGCCGTAGCTGGTGGTGTTGAACACGTTGACGGTGACGTCCGCCAGGTCGACCGGCAGCACGCCCTCCGGCTCGGGGCACGGCACCACCGGCGGCGGTGGCGGCTGCGGGCTGGAGAACGGACGGTTGAGGAACGGTATCCGCACCGTCTCGGTGTAGACGGCCGCGCCGATCAGCAGCGTGACGGCGAGCACCGCGAAGATGACACCGAAGATCACGGTCTGGCGCTCGTGCTCGGCGTGACGTCGGGCCTGGCGGGCCAGGTTCGGATCGGTCACGACAGCTCCAGCACCCGGGCGTGCAGCACCCGTCGTCCTTGCAGCGCCGCGCGGACGGCGCGGTGCAGGCCGTCTTCCAGGTACATCTCCCCCTGGTACTGCACGACATGGGCGAACAGGTCGCCGAAGAAGGTCGAGTCCTCCGACAGCAGCGCCCCGAGGTCGAGCGTGCGCCGCGTGGTGACGAGCTGGTCCAGCCGGACCAGGCGGGGCGCGACCTCGGCCCACTGCTTGATGCTGTCCAGGCCGTGATCAGGGTAGGGACGCCCCTCGTTGACGCCCTTGAAGATCACACGGACGAGTCTAACGGTCTTGGGCCCCAGACATGGGCGCCGACCGCGGCCGGACGGAACAAACTGGCCCGCCGCTGTTCTCTGACAGGGTGCAGCGCTACGACGGCCGGCCCGGATCCCCGGACCGGCCGTCGCCAGCTCTGCGGGCTGCGGGCCGCAGGACGTCAGAGCAAAGGGCGCCCTGGCTCGCCGTCGGCGAGCACAAGGCGCCCGGTGCACTCGACCTCAGGCCGGGACGACGTTCGACGCCTGCGGGCCCTTGGGGCCGGCCTGCACCTCGAACGAGACCTTCTGGGCCTCCTCCAGCGAGCGGTACCCGCCGGACTGGATCGCGCTGTAGTGGACGAAGACGTCGGCGCCGCCGTCGTCCG
Source organism: Micrococcales bacterium (assembly GCA_009777345.1). Lineage (GTDB taxonomy): Bacteria > Actinomycetota > Actinomycetes > Actinomycetales > Cellulomonadaceae > Cellulomonas. The sequence goes on from WRMB01000029.1 coordinate 38,375, forward strand.
GGGCGATGAAACCGTAGCCCTTCTCGGCGTTGAACCACTTGACGGTTCCGGTGGCCATGACTTGCTCTCCTTGCGGTGGTGGTACGACCCCGACGACCCGGGACCGGTAAATCACGGTGGTCGTCGTCCGCCCGGAAGAGCGTGGTATGACAACTACTGCACAGCGACTACAGGTGACACCCTAGAGCCGGGCAGGCCGACGTGTCGAGTAGGACACGTCTTGGCCGCCGGGCGCTACGGTCAGCCGCAGTTCACCGCGACGACGGTCTTGATACTGGTGCCGTCCACCGTCGTGTCCGAGAGCAGGACCGGCAGGGTGCCGGAGAAACCGTCGGCCAGGCACGTCGGCCAGCTGTTCTCCTGCCACCGGCCGTCGTCGAGCCAGCCCGGCACGACCTGGTCGACCTGAAAGGTCGTGCCGTCGACCTTGACGCTCGCCCGGGTGCCGTCCACCGAGACGGCCGCGTCGGTCCAGCTCGTCCCGCCGGTGCGGCCACCGACCATCCAGCCTGCCGCGAACGCGATGACCATGGCGCCTAGCGGGATGACGAACCGTTGGACGACCGAGCGCCATGCAGGGGGTGTGGGTGTGCTCATAGGCATAGTGTGCACCAGTCCCCCGGAGGGGCTGGGCGATAATCATGTCCCGGCCACGGGGGCATCTGGACCTTGCGCCTCGTCCCGGCCAGCACCCGGTGACCAGAACCGCATTCCTGACGCCTGGCGCAAGGTGTCGTAGGTGGTGGTGAGCTGGGCCAGGACGTCGGCGGCGGTGGGGAGGCGGGCCGCCTGGGCGGTAGCGGCCCGGGCCAGGGCCTGGCGGTCCTCGGGGGAGTCGAGCAGGCCGGTGATCGCGTCGGCGAGCGCCTGGGGGTCGCCGTAGGGGACCAGGACGGCGGCCTCGCCGGTGACCTCGCCGGTGCCGCCGACATCGGTCGCGACCACCGGGACGCCCAGCTGCAGGGCCTCCTGGACGACCAGCGGCTGGCCCTCCCAGACCGAGGTGGAGCAGAACACGTCGGCGGCGGCCATCAGGTTGCCGATATCGTCGCGGCGGCCCAGCAGGGCGACCGGTGCGCCGGTGCGCACGATCTGCGCGGCCACCTCGTCGTGCAGCGGTCCGTCCCCGGCGACCAGCCAGCGGACACCAGACCGGCCGGACCGTGCGGCGGCGGTCGCCGTGGCCGACAGCCTGGCGGCGTCGACCAGCAGCGGAAGGCCCTTCTGCGGGGCCAGGCGGGCCACGGTGAGCACCAGCAGGACGTCGTCCGGTACCTCCAGCGCAGCGCGGACCGCGGCTCGGCTGCGGCCGGGCGCCGGGCGGGGCGGGGCCGGGACCAGGGCCCGGGCGGCCTGCCGGGCGCCCCGCTGCCGGGCGCGCTCTACCAGGTCTGACGAGACGCCCAGGCAGGTGTCGGCGCCGCGGGCGACGATCCGCTCCAGGACCGCCGAGACGGCCCGGACCGCCCGTCCGCCGACCGGCAGGTTGTGCAGGGTCACCACCACGCCGGGCCGGCCCGACCGGCAACCGCAGGTTGCCTTCTCCAGGGAGGGCCCGCAGGCGCAGCGTGACCGCGGCAGGCTGCGCACCGCCAGCACGGCGGCGGCCCCGGCGCGCAGGCCGTGGGCGTGCACCACGTCCGCGCCCCGGGCCAGGCGCCGGACGGTGCGCAGCACGGTGAGGTCCGACGGCTGGGGGCGGTCGGCCAGGTCTGCCACGACGTGCCGCACCCGGTCGTCGGCCACGACGTCCGACCCGGGTGGCGCCGCCACGACCACGGCGCACCCGTCGGCCGCCAGCAGCGCCGCCACCTCCCGGACGTGCCGCTCCACACCCCCCGCGGCCGAACCCATCAACTGTACGACCCGTCTGCTCATGGCCCCAGTCTGGCGCATCAGCGGCGGGTGAGGGGCGGGGCGGGGCGGGAACATCGCGGTCCGGCCGGGCATCGGAAGGCCGTCAGAGCCCGTCAGGCGCAGTGGAGCGGAGGACATCGGTGAACCAGAACCATCCCGGGTCGGTGCTGATGCCCTGGGTCCGTCGGCTCGTCGTCGGGCCGGCGGCCGTTCTCGTCCTGGGCCTGGGGGCCTGCCAGGACGGCGGGTCTTCCGCACCAGCACCGCCCACCACGCCGGGGACGGTGGAGACAACCCCCGGCGACGCTCTCTTCGCCCAGATGCCGGCCGGCTTCGGGCTCGAGTCGGGGGCCGGGGGCTGGTCGGACACGATCGAGCTTGACCAGGACGGTTCGTTCACCTTTCACAGCGAGAGATACAGCCGGGCGGAGACGGGCCCGGACTACCCGGACGGCACGCTGTACGAATCGTGGTCAACGGGGAGGTTCGAGGTCGTGCGGCAGGTCGGCGACCTGGAGTACGAGCTCACTGTCGTCGCGCTCGACCAGAGAGGCACCCCGGGCGAGAGGATCGACGACGGGGTCAGGGTCGTCACGCCAGAACCGACCGACTACGCGCCCGGCTGGTCTTTCACCGTGTACCTGCCCGGGACCGAGGTGTCGGACCTGCCCGAGGGCGTCCAGTCGTGGAGCCCGCTGCAGCTGGACAGCGCCACGGACGGCTCGACGCTGACGCGGTGGTGCCTCTACGACACCGGGCTCGAGGCCCCGTACTGGCAGTCCGACTAGCTCAGCTCAGCCCTGGGCGGCGCGCTCGGCGCGGGCGCGGATACCGCGCATCATCTTCTCGGTCATGACGAAGCTGACGAAGGAGACCGGTTCCACGATCAGGCCGTCCCAGCCGGAGCGGTACCCGTAGCGCTCGCGGATCACCAGGCGCGTGCCGCCCCGCTGGGCGCGGTGCAGCACGAAGGCCCAGGTGAAGTCCGGCATGGGCGCGTCGGGGGCGCTGCCGTCGCCGTGCAGGACCAGGGCCCGGTTCTCGGTGGCCTCGGCGACGGCCAGGTACGTCGAGGGGTGCAGGTAGACCCGGTCGCCGGGCGCCAGGTGCTGCCACCGCTCCTCGACCTGGTCGGCGGAGACCACGCCGCAGCCGACCAGGTTCTCCAGCCCGTCGTAGGAGTAGAAACCGCCCCGGTCCGCGCCGATCTGCACCACCCAGCGCCAGACCTCCTCGCGCGGCGCGGCGATGGTCACCGCCCTGGTCGCGACGAGGTTGGCCTGCTCGACGATGTCGTCGCCGGGCAGCGTGGCGTCCAGCTCGGCCTCGGTCGCGCCGAAGTGCAGCCAGGCGGTGCGCAGCAGCGGCAGGTTCGCCAGGGCGACGACCGCCGCGGTCAGCGCCGCCTGCCGGGCCGAGGGGCGGGGCGGCAGCGGGGGTCGGGGTGGCAGCCAGGGCATGGGCCCCACCCCATCACGCCTGCCCGTCCGGGCCAAGCTGCGTCCCGGCCGTCGTCGGCTCCGGTGCGGGTGAAACAGCGGCTGCGACCGCCTGGCTGGACCGAAAGCCCCAACCGCCACGCACTGGTCGCGCCGGGCCGACCGGTGTCGTGGTGAGCGGATGAGCCGGTCACGCCCGTGGCGAACACAGGCAGAACTCAGCGATATCTGCCGTTAGTCTCGACTGAACCCGGTCGTGTCGCGTCTGCGTGTCCGGGCCGTCCGCCGACAGGAGAGCTGGCGATGTTCGAACGCTTCACCGACCGTGCCCGACGTGTGGTCGTCCTCGCCCAGGAAGAGGCGCGGATGCTCAACCACAACTACATCGGCACCGAGCACATCCTGCTGGGCCTGATCCACGAGGGCGAGGGTGTGGCGGCCAAGGCCCTGGAGTCCCTGGGTATCTCCCTGGAGGCGGTGCGGGCCCAGGTGCAGGAGATCATCGGCGAGGGGCAGCAGGCACCGTCGGGTCATATCCCGTTCACCCCGCGGGCCAAGAAGGTGCTGGAGCTGTCGCTGCGCGAGGCGCTGCAGCTGGGGCACAACTACATCGGTACTGAGCACATCCTGCTGGGTCTGATCCGCGAAGGGGAGGGCGTGGCCGCGCAGGTGCTGAACAAGCTCGGCGCCGACCTGAACCGGGTGCGCCAGCAGGTCATCCAGCTGGTCTCGGGCTACCAGGGCAAGGAGCCGGTGGCGGCGGGCGGTCCGGCCGAGGGCCAGCCGGCCGGGTCGGCGGTGCTGGACCAGTTCGGCCGCAACCTGACCCAGGCCGCCCGCGACGGCAAGCTCGACCCGGTGATCGGGCGCGAGAAGGAGATCGAGCGGGTCATGCAGGTGCTGTCCCGCCGGACCAAGAACAACCCGGTGCTCATCGGCGAGCCCGGTGTCGGCAAGACCGCCGTGGTGGAGGGCCTGGCCCAGGACATCGTGCGCGGCGACGTGCCCGAGACCCTGAAGGACAAACAGCTGTACACCCTGGACCTGGGTGCCCTGGTGGCCGGGTCCCGCTACCGCGGCGACTTCGAGGAACGCCTGAAGAAGGTGCTCAAGGAGATCAAGACCCGCGGCGACATCATCTTGTTCATCGACGAGATCCACACCCTGGTCGGGGCGGGTGCCGCCGAGGGCGCGATCGACGCCGCGTCGATCCTCAAGCCCATGCTGGCCCGGGGCGAGCTGCAGACCATCGGTGCCACCACGCTGGACGAGTACCGCAAGTATGTGGAGAAGGACCCGGCCCTGGAACGCCGGTTCCAGCCCATCCAGGTGGCCGAGCCGACCCTGGCCCACACCATCGAGATCCTCAAGGGCCTGCGCGACCGCTACGAGGCCCACCACCGGGTGTCGATCACCGACGCGGCGCTGGTCGCCGCCGCCCAGCTGGCGGACCGTTACGTCAACGACCGCTACCTGCCGGACAAGGCCATCGACCTGGTCGACGAGGCCGGGGCCCGGCTGCGCATCCGCCGCATGACCGCTCCGCCCGAGCTGCGCGAGCTGGACGAGAAGATCGCCAACACGCGCCGCGACAAGGAGTCGGCGATCGACGAGCAGGACTTCGAGAAGGCCGCCCGGCTGCGCGACGAGGAGAAACGCCTCACCGCCCAGCGCCTGGACAAGGAGAAAGCTTGGAAGAACGGCGACCTGGACGCCGTGGCCGAGGTCGACGAAGAGCTCATCGCCGAGGTGCTGGCCAACGCCACCGGTATCCCGGTGTTCAAGCTGACCGAAGAAGAGTCGTCCCGTCTGCTGCGCATGGAGGACGAGCTGCACAAGCGGGTCGTCGGGCAGGACGCAGCCATCAAGGCCCTGTCGCAGGCCATCCGGCGCACCCGGGCGGGCCTGAAAGACCCCAAGCGGCCCGGCGGGTCGTTCATCTTCGCCGGGCCCACCGGGGTCGGCAAGACCGAGCTGGCCAAGGCGCTGGCGGAGTTCCTGTTCGGCGACGAGGACGCGCTGATCCAGCTGGACATGTCCGAGTTCTCCGAGAAGCACACGGTATCGCGGCTGTTCGGCTCGCCCCCGGGCTACGTCGGCTACGACGAGGGCGGCCAGCTGACCGAGAAGGTGCGGCGTCGGCCGTTCTCCGTCGTGCTGTTCGACGAGGTGGAGAAGGCCCACGCGGATATCTTCAACTCGCTGCTGCAGATCCTGGAGGACGGGCGCCTGACCGACTCCCAGGGCCGGGTGGTGGACTTCAAGAACACCGTCATCATCATGACCACCAACCTGGGCACCCGGGACATCGCCAAGGGCCTGATGACCGGCTTCCAGGCCGGCGGCGACCTGTCCACGTCGTACGAGCGGATGAAGGCGAAGGTCAACGACGAGCTCAAGCAGCACTTCCGGCCCGAGTTCCTCAACCGCGTCGACGACGTGGTGGTGTTCCCGCAGCTGTCGCAGGACGAGATCTTCGCGATCGTCGACCTGATGATCGCCAAGCTCGACGCCCGGCTGCGCGACAAGGACATGGGTATCGAGGTCACCGAGGCCGCCAAGACCCTGCTCTCGGAGAAGGGCTACGACCCGGTGCTCGGTGCCCGGCCGCTGCGGCGCGCGATCCAGCGCGATATCGAGGACCAGCTGTCCGAGAAGATCCTGTTCGGCGAGCTCAAGGCGGGCCAGCTGGTGATCGTGGACGCCGAGGGCGAGGGTGCGCTCGGCGAGTTCACGTTCCGCGGCGTGCCGATCGGCGCCCGCAAGAAGAACAAGGAACCGGTGGCGGTCGGTTCGTCGTCCGGTACCGACCTGCCCGCGGCCCCGCGGCACTCTTCGGGCCGGTCCGGCGACTCCGGCACCGGTCTGATGCCCGCTTAGCACCGCCCCCCGAAGGCCCCGGTCCTGCGCGACGCAGGACCGGGGCCTTCGTCCTGGCGGACCGTCTCGACCGATTCTCGGCCAGCCGTCCGGTTTATGGTGCTCCCAGAACAAGATGCACGCCGTCTGCGGCACCGGGCGGGCGCGGGGCCGCGTTGTCGTCGTTCGGCCGCACCTCCAGTGCGACCTCCTCCTCCGCCTTGCCCCGCATCCCGCCCAGCACCGCAGCCGACGCACATCTTGTTCCGGGA
>WRMB01000030.1 GCA_009777345.1 Micrococcales bacterium
GCGCGCCGCCCCCGCCGCCGCCCCCCCCCCCCCCCCCCCGGGCGGGGGGGCCGGGGCCGCGCCCGGGGGGCCCGCCCCCCCCCCCCGGGGGGGGGGCGGCCCCGGGCCCGCCGCCGCTCGACCCGGCCACGCTGGCGCAGGCGGCGGCGTTCGGCCGGGTGGCCGACGACGGCACCGTGTACGTCGTGGAGGCGGCGGGCGAGCGTGTCGTCGGGCAGGTCCCTGGTGCTACCGGTGACGACGCGCTGACGCTGTACGTGCGCCGCTTCGTGGACCTGGACGCCAAGGTCGCCCTGTTCGCCCAGCGGCTGACCGCCACCGACCTGTCGGTGAAGGAGATCGACCAGACCCTGGCCAAGCTCACCGAAGAGCTGGCCGAGCCGACCGCCGTCGGCGACCTGGACGGGCTGCGCACCCGCCTGGAGACTCTGCGCGAGACTGCCGACGAGCGCAAGCAGGCCGCGGAGGCCGAGCGGGCGGCCGCCCGGGAGCAGGCCCTGGCCGAGCGCACGGTGATCGTCGAGCAGGCCGAGAAGATCGCCGCGACCGACCCCGAGCGCATGCAGTGGCGCCCGGCCGGAGACCAGCTGCGCCAGCTGCTGGACGACTGGAAGACCGCGCAGCGGACCGGTCCGCGCCTGGACCGCGCCTCCGAGGACTCCCTGTGGAAGCGGTTCAGCCACGCCCGGACCACCTTCGACCGGGAGCGACGGCACCACTTCGCCCAGCTGGAGGCCCGCAACCACGAGGCCAAGGCCGCCAAGGAGGCGATCGTCGCCGAGGCCGAGGCCCTGGCCACGAGCGCCGACTGGGGCCCCACCGCGGGTGCCTACCGGGACCTGATGACCCGGTGGAAGGCCGTCGGCCGGGCCTCCCGCCAGGTCGACGACGCGCTGTGGGCCCGGTTCCGCGCCGCCCAGGAGCAGTTCTTCGCCGCGCGCAACGCCCAGTCGGCGCAGGTCGACGCCGAGTTCCAGGCCAACCTGGAGGTCAAGACCGCTCTGCTGGCCGAGGCCGAGGCCCTGCTGCCGGTCAAGGACCTGGCCGCGGCCAAGGCCGCGCTGCGGTCAATCCAGGCCCGCTGGGAGCAGGCCGGCAAGGTGCCGCGGGCCGATGTGCAGCGCATCGAGGCCCGGATGCGGGCGGTGGAGAACGCGGTCCGGGAGTCTGACGACGCGCACTGGAAGCGGACCAACCCCGAGACCCGGGCCCGGGCCGAAGGCATGGTCGCCCAGCTCCAGGCCGCTATCGCCAGCCTGGAGGCCGACCTGGCCCAGGCCACCGCCGCGGGCGACAAGCGCAAGGCCGCCGAGGCCCAGGCGGCGCTGGAGGCGCGTCAGGCCTGGCTGGCCCAGGCCGAGCAGGCCGCCCAGGACTCCCGCGGCTGATACCGGCCGCCCTGACCCACACCGGAGGATCCGTCGTGCTGCGTACCCACACCGCAGGTTCCCTGCGTGCCGAGGACATCGGCACCACCGTCACCCTCGCCGGGTGGGTGGACCGGCGTCGCGACCACGGCGGGGTCGCGTTCGTGGACCTGCGTGACGCCTCGGGTGCTGCCCAGGTGGTGATCCGTGACGAGCAGGTCGCGCACGGGCTGCGTTCCGAGTACGTGCTGCGGGTCACCGGCGCGGTGGCCCGGCGGCCGGAGGGCAACGAGAACCCGCACCTACCCACCGGTGAGGTCGAGGTGATCGCCGACGATATCCAGGTGCTCAACGAGGCCGCGGCGCTGCCGTTCCAGGTCTCGGCCTCGGTCGACGAACCGGTCGGGGAGGAGGCCCGGCTGCGCTACCGCTACCTGGACCTGCGCCGCCCCGCCCCGGCGCACGCCATCCGGCTGCGGGCCAAGGTCAACGCCGCGGCCCGGGCGGTGCTCGACGCGACGGGTTTCTGCGAGGTGGAGACCCCGACGCTGACCCGTTCCACCCCGGAGGGCGCCAGGGACTTCATCGTCCCGGCCCGGCTCGACCCCGGCTCGTGGTACGCGCTGCCGCAGAGCCCCCAGCTGTTCAAGCAGCTGCTCATGGTCGCCGGGCTGGAGCGGTACTACCAGATCGCGCGCTGCTACCGCGACGAGGACTTCCGGGCCGACCGCCAGCCGGAGTTCACCCAGCTCGACATCGAGATGAGCTTCGTCGACCAGGACGACGTCATCGCCGTCGGCGAACAGGTCGTCACCGCGCTGTGGGCGCTGATCGGCCACGAGATCACCACGCCGATACCCCGGATGACCTACGCCGACGCCATGGCCCGGTTCGGCACCGACAAGCCCGACCTGCGCTTCGGCCAAGAGCTGGTGGACCTCACCGGGTACTTCGCGGAGACGCCGTTCCGGGTGTTCCAGGCACCGTACGTCGGTGCGGTCGTCCAGCCGGGCGGCGCGGCGACCCCGCGGCGCGGTTTCGACGCCTGGCAGGAGTGGGCCAAGCAGCGCGGCGCCAAGGGCCTGGCGTACGTCACGGTCGCGCAGGACGGCACCCTGGCCGGCCCGGTCGCGAAGAACCTGTCCGATACCGAGCGCGACGGCCTGGTCGCCGCGGTCGGGGCCGCCCCGGGCGACGCGGTGTTCTTCGCCGCGGGCTCCCTGTCGCAGGCCCGGGCGCTGCTCGGTGCCGCCCGGCTGGAGATCGGCCGTCGCGGTGGGCTGGTCGACGACGAGGCGTGGTCGTTCGTCTGGGTGGTCGACGCGCCGCTGTTCAAGCCCACCGGTGAGGACGACGACGTCGCCGTGGGCGGCGGCGCCTGGACCGCCGTGCACCACGCCTTCACCTCCCCGACGCCCGACTGGGAGGCCCGCTTCGAGCAGTCCCCGGGCGAGGCCCTGGCCTACGCCTACGACCTGGTGTGCAACGGCAACGAGATCGGTGGTGGTTCGATCCGTATCCACCGTCGTGACGTGCAGGAACGTGTGTTCTCCGTCATGGGCATCGAGCCCGAGGCGGCCCAGGAGAAGTTCGGCTTCCTGCTCGACGCCTTCGCGTACGGCGCCCCGCCGCACGGCGGGATCGCGTTCGGCTGGGACCGGATCGTCGCGCTGCTGACCCGTTCGGAGTCGATCCGGGACGTCATCGCCTTCCCCAAGTCCGGCGGCGGCCACGACCCGCTCACCGGCGCCCCCGCCCCGATCACCCCCCAGCAGCGCAGAGAAGCCGGGGTAGACACCGCCCCGAAGCCCCAGACCTGCGACGCGCCCCAGCGGGCTGCCGGTCAGGGCTGATCGTCTCAGGCCCGGGCTGTCCGCACGACGAGCCGCTCCTGGTACATCGCGCACCAGGAGCGGTCTCAGCCGGGCTCAGGCGAGAGCAGGATCTGATCAGCTGCGGACCGTCCGCAGCGCTCCGAACAGACCACCGAAGTTCGCGACGATGAACAGCACGTACCATTTCACGTTGGCCGTGAGGTACTCGCTGATGTACTCGCCGCCCCCGAGCTTGTTGGTGATGTAGAACACGTCGGCTGCCACCGCGCCTGCTATCAGGCCGACGGCTCCTACGACCCCGACGACGACCAAGCCCACGAGCCCTTTCTGGGAGACCCCGTCGACCTTCCTCAGGAACAACCACACGGCGGCAAACCCTGCCACGAGACCGGGCACGGCGACGACGAACCTCGGCAGGCTCACGATCATCCAGGAGATGTACGAGACCGCGGCCGCCAGCACCACGCCCACGGGGATCGACAGGAGCGCGAACATGAGTCCTTTCTTCAGGTTCTCTGCCGGTTCCTCCGGGGCCAGGCCGTCGGCCACCAGGCCGTTCATCCACCCCGTCGGGCCCTGGCCGTCGGTGGGAGCCGATGATGTCGCCTGCTGGGGACCGTCGCCGGTGGCCTGGGGCTGGATCGCGTTCTGGGCTGGCTGGGCGTAGCCCCACTGCTGTGCCTGGGGGGCCTGGGGCTGCATCGACGGGGCCTGCTGTGAGGCTTGCTGCAGCTGGGCCTGGTAGGCCTGCTGCTGGGCCAGCTGGGCTTGATAGGCCTGCTGCTGGGCCAGCTGGGTCTGGTAGGCCTGCTGCTGGGCTAGCTGGGCTTGTGCCGACGGGGCCTGCTGCTGGGCCAGCTGGGCTTGTTGCTGCTGGGCTTGCTGCTGGGCCAGTTGGGCTTGCTGCTGGGCTTGTTGCTGGGCCAGCTGGGTCTGGTAGGCCTGCTGCTGGGCTAGCTGGGCTTGCGCTGACGGGGCTTGCTGCTGCTGGGCCAGCTGGGCTTGCTGCTGGGCCAGCCGGGTCTGGTAGGCCTGTTGCTGGGCTAGCGGGGCCTGTGCCGACGGGGCTTGCTGGGCCCGCTGCTGCTGGGCCTGTGCCGACGGGGCCTGCTGCTGCACTGCCTGGACGTACTGCTGGGGATACCCGGCGGCCTGCGCAGCCTGCGGGAACTGCGGCTGCGGGGCAGATGCTGCCGGTGGCTGTTGGGCTGCCTGGGGACCCCACTGCGCCTGCTGGGACCACTGTGCTTGCTGGGCCTGTGCCTGCTGTGCCTGTGCCTGGGCTTGTGCTTGCTGGGTCTGTGCCTGCTGGGCCTGGGCTTGTGCTTGCTGGGCCTGGGCCTGGGCCTGCACCGGCTGAGCGGCCCAGGGCGCCTGCGCCTGGGGCGGGCCCCACGCCGGAGCTGCCTGCGGGGGTTGCTGCGGGTGATATGGCTGGGGGGTAGACATGGTGCGCCTTCCTGGTATGAGCTAGGGCGGTGAGACGGTTGCCGCGCGCCCAGAAACCGGTCGCACCACACCCGGGCCTACCCCCCTGTGCAGGTGCGGTCACCGCTGCAATTCCACGTCGAGACGGCTTTAAGTGGTGCGCACGAAGGACGCTAGCACTCGGGCTTCAACCCCATCAGGTGTTTTGTGCACTGATCCGGGAACATTTGTCTCCGCCTGAAAAACGTGTGCCAGGCAGAAATGTTGCGTCACCCGCCGGGGGAGCGGCGGGTGCGACCCCGACCGGTCTTGTCTCCTGCCCCAGCGCTCCAGGCCGTCGCGACAGCACACTGCCCGGTCGGACGTAGGCTGCGGGCGTGGACCTGTTCGACGTCGGCGGCCTGACCACCCCTACCGCCGTGGACCCAGCCCGGGCACCGCTGGCGGTGCGGATGCGTCCGGCCGACGTGGCCGAGGTCGCGGGCCAGGCGCACCTGCTGGTGCCGGGCTCGCCGCTGCGGCGCCTGCTGGAACCCCTCCAGCCCGGCAGCCTCGACGCCACGGGGCCACCGTCGCTGCTGCTGTGGGGACCGCCGGGCACGGGCAAGACGACCCTGGCCTATCTCGTCGCGCACGGGTCGGGACGACGGTTCGTCGAGCTGTCCGCGGTGACCGCGGGCGTCAAGGACCTGCGTGCCGCCCTGGAGGACGCCCGTCGCCTGCTAGCCCGCAGCGGCACCGAGACGGTGCTGTTCATCGACGAGGTGCACCGCTTCAGCCGCACCCAGCAGGACGCGCTGCTGCCCGCGGTGGAGAACCGCTGGGTGACCCTGGTCGCCGCGACCACGGAGAACCCGTCGTTCTCCGTGGTCGCGCCGCTGCTGTCCCGCTCGCTGCTGCTCACCCTGCACCCGCTGACCGATGCCGACGTGGCCGCTCTGGTCCGCCGGGCCGTGACCGACGAGCGTGGTCTGGCCGGGGCGGTGACGCTGGACGACGCGGCGTGCGACCACATCGTCCGTCTCGCGGGCGGCGACGCCCGCCGCGCCCTGACCGTCCTGGAGGCCGCCGCCGGGGCCGTCCTGCGCCACGGGGCCAGCGGGTCGGCACCAGCCGTGACCACGACGGACGTGGAACGGGCCGTGGACGTGGCCGCAGTGCGCTACGACCGGGCCGGTGACCAGCACTACGACGTCGTCTCCGCCTTCATCAAGTCGATGCGCGGTTCGGACGTGGATGCCGCCCTGCACTACCTGGCCCGCATGCTGGCCGCGGGGGAGGACCCCCGGTTCGTCGCCCGCCGGATCGTCATCGCCGCCGCCGAGGACGTGGGTATGGCCGACCCGTCAGCCCTGCAGACCGCGGTGGCCGCGGCCCAGGCGGTGGCCCTCCTGGGGATGCCCGAGGCCCGGATCGTGCTGGCCGAGGCCGTCGTCCACCTGGCCACCGCACCGAAGTCGAACGCCGCCTACCTCGGTGTCGACAAAGCTCTGGCCGACGTGCGGGCGGGCCGGATCGGCACCGTCCCGGCCCACCTCCGCGACGCCCACTATGCCGGTGCCGACCGCCTCGGCCACGGCCAGGGCTACCAGTACGCCCACGACGCCCCGCACGCTGTCGCCGCCCAGCAGTACCTGCCCGACGTCCTGGTCGGCACCCGCTACTACGAACCCACCGACCGGGGCTACGAACGCCAGGTCGCCGAGCGGCTGGAGCGGATCCGCGAGCACCTGACGCTGAGCGCCGCCCAGGCACGTCCCTCCTCCCAGCTCGACTGACCCGCGCTTCAGCCCGACGCTCCAGCACCGCGGGCAGAGCCATGCCTCCAACACCAAGCCGATAAGGACGGTCCAGCTCATGGGTCTCACGCCGATCCACTGGTTCAAACTGGTGGATCGGCGTGGAACCCATGAGCTGGGACTCGCGCCGGGGCGGAATACCTGGGTTCGGCGGCGGCGGCGGCCATCGGCTAGGATGGCGCGGTTGCTCGTGGTGATCACCCGCTACCGAGCGCTACCTGGGGTCTTAGCCGCTGCACCAAAGGTCGGCCCCACGCCCGCTGCGCCGCCGCGGGTGTGACGTGACAACGACAGGACGACGAAACACATGACCAGCGTGACCCGTTCGCGCCGTCAGGTCCGGCTGAGCCGCGCGCTCGGCCTGGCGCTGACGCCCAAGGCCGTCAAGCACTTCGAGAAGCGCCCCTACCCGCCCGGTGAGCACGGCCGTGCCCGGCGCCGCACCGAGAGCGACTACGCGGTGCGGCTGCGCGAGAAGCAGCGGCTGCGCGCCCAGTACGCGCTGCGCGAGAAGCAGCTGGTGAAGGCCTACCAGAACGCCCGCAAGGCCCCCGGCCTGACCGGTGAGGCCCTGGTCGAAGACCTGGAGACCCGGCTGGACGCCGTGGTGCTGCGCGCCGGGTTCGCCCGCACCATCCTCCAGGCCCGTCAGGCCGTCACCCACCGGCACATCATGGTCGACGGCCGGATCGTGGACCGTCCCTCCTTCCGCGTCAAGGAGGGCCAGACCGTCCAGGTCAAGCCGAAGAGCCAGGCCACGGTGCCGTTCCAGATCGCCGCCGCCGGTACGCACCGGGACGTGCTGCCCGCCGTACCGGGCTACCTGGACGTGCAGCTGGAGAAGCTCTCCGCGCTGCTCACCCGTCGGCCCAAGCGGGCCGAGGTGCCGGTCACCTGCGACGTGCAGCTGGTCGTCGAGTACTACGCCCGCTGATCAACGCCAGCGCCGACGGCTGCCGCCTGTCAGTGCGGACCGCCGCCGGTAGGGTGGCCGACGTGCCGTAGCCGACTGCTGCGGACGATGGCGAGGAGGATCTCATGTCCGGTGGCGACATCGCGGGTCTGGTCGCGGCCTTCGCGTTCGTGCTGCTGGTCGGCGCGCTGGCCGTGCCGCTGCTCAAGCTGGGCCAGGTGCTGGACGAGGCCCGGACGTCCGTGCGGGAGATCACCGAGCACACCCTGCCGGTGATCGACGAAGCCGCCGGCCTGATGGCGTCGTCCAGCACCCAGGTCGTCAAGGTCGACACCATCACGACCTCGGCCGCCGAGGTGTCCCAGGACGTGGCCGCGCTGACGGCGCTGTTCTCCGCGACGGTCGGCCGGCCGCTGCTCAAGGTCGCCGCGTTCAGCGCTGGTGTGCGCCGCGCGTTCGGGCGCAAGCCATGACCCGGCGGCTGTTCTGGGTCGGGGTGGGTGTCGGCCTGACCATCCTGGCGATCCGCCAGGGCCGCGTCTGGTACGCCCGGGTGGTACCCGAACCGGCCGCCGGGGCGGTGGACACGGCGATCTCGGTGTCCCGCGGGCTGCGTGGGACGCTCGCGGAGTTCCGGGTCGGGCGCGACGAGAAGGAGGCCGAGCTCATGGCCGCCCTCGTGGGCGACCGCGACGTCGCCGCGCTGAAGGCCACAGCCCCGGAACGCAGGCGACGGCTGGCCGAGCGCTGGGGTCGGGACGACACCAGCCGACGTCGGTACGCCGACTGGGCCGACCAGCCGACGGAGGACCCCGAGGACGACGCCGCGGGCTACTCGTTCTGACCGCTCGTCCGGTTCCAAGTGGGGACGAAGCCCGCAAGATGCTCCAGGACTGATCCGATACCGAGGGACGATATGCGCACCGCCGATATCCGCCAGCGCTGGCTGGACTACTTCGCCAAGCAGGACCACCACATCGCCGAGTCGGTGCCGTTGATCTCGCCAGACCCGTCGATCCTGTTCACCATCGCCGGTATGGTGCCGTTCATCCCGTACATCCTGGGCACGCAGACCCCGCCCTGGCCCCGGGTGGCCAGCGTCCAGAAGTGCATCCGGACCAACGATATCGACAATGTCGGACGGACCACGCGGCACGGCACGTTCTTCCAGATGAACGGCAACTTCTCGTTCGGTGACTACTTCAAGGCCGAAGCCGTCGAGTACGCCTGGGAGCTGATCACCACGCCCCGGGACGCGGGTGGCTACGGGCTGGACGGCGAGAAGGTCTGGGTGACGATCTGGGACGAGGACGCCGAGTCGGCGGACGCGCTGGCCCGGGTCGGGGTACACGCTGGACAGGTGGTGCTGCTGCCCCGGGAGGAGATCTTCTGGGACACCGGCCAGCCTGGGCCGGCCGGGCCGTGCGCCGAGTTCCACATCGACCGGGGGCCCGAGTACGGCCCTGAGGTACGGGGCGGGAAGGCCGAGCCGGGCACCTGGGGCGAGGGCCCCAGCGGAGACCGCTACCTGGAGATCTGGAACCTGGTCTTCGACCAGTACCTGCGCGGCGAGGGCACCGGCAAGGACTACCCGCTGCTGCGCGAGCTGGACTCCAAGTCGATCGATACCGGCGCCGGGCTGGAACGCATCGCCTACCTGCTGCAGGGCAAGCAGAACATCTACGAGATCGACGAGGTCTTCCCGGTGATCGCCACGGCCGAGGAGATCACCGGCCGGACCTACGGGAGCGGCGGCGACGACGACGTGCGGTTCCGGGTGGTGGCCGACCACGTGCGGTCGTCGTTGATGCTCATCGGCGACGGGGTGCGGCCGGGCAACGAGGGCCGGGGCTACGTGCTGCGTCGCCTGCTGCGCCGCACCGTGCGGGCGATGCGGCTGCTGGGGGTGGCCGAACCGGTGCTGCCCCACCTGCTGCCGGTCAGCCGGGACGCGATGAGCCCGTCGTACCCGGACGTCGCGGCGGACTTTACCCGGATCGCCCAGGTGGCCTACGGGGAGGAAGAGGCCTTCCTGCGCACCCTGGCCGCCGGGACGACGATCCTCGACCTGGCGGTGCGCGCCGCCCAGGCCAAGGCGGGTGCGGACCAGGACGCCGTGCTGCCCGGCGACCAGGCGTTCGCCCTGCACGACACCTACGGCTTCCCGATCGACCTGACCCTGGAGATGGCCGCCGAGCAGGGCGTCACGGTGGACTCCGACGAGTTCCGCCGGCTGATGGCCGAGCAGAAGGCCCGGGCCCGGGCCGACGCCCTGGCCAAGAAGACCGGGCACGCCGACCTCAGCGCCTACGAGGCGGTGCGCACCGACCTGGCCGCGCCGGTGCGGTTCCTGGGCTACACCCAGTCCAGCGCGTCCGCCCGGGTCGTCGCGCTGCTGGTGGACGGCGTCCCGGTGCCCACGGCGACGGCCCCGGCGGACGTCGAGGTGATCCTCGACGCTACCCCGTTCTACGCCGAGGCCGGTGGTCAGCTGGCCGACCAGGGCCGGATCGACACCGACGGCGGCGCCCGGGTCGAGGTCGACGACGTCCAGGCCCCGATCGCCGGGCTGAACGTGCACCGCGGCCGCCTGGTGGACGGCAGGCTCACCGTCGGCGAACCGGGCCGGGCCGCCATCGACGTGGCCCGCCGGGGCCGGATCGCCCGGGCCCACACCGCCACCCACCTGCTGCACAAGGCGCTGCACGAGTCGCTGGGTCGTGACGCCACCCAGGCCGGCTCCCAGAACGCGCCCAGCCGGCTGCGCTTCGACTTCCGGCGCGGCACGGCCGTCCCGGTCTCGGCGCTGGCCGAGATCGAGGAGCGGGTGAACCTGCGGCTCCAGGAGAACCTGGAGGTCACCGACTCGGTCATGTCGCTGGCCCAGGCCCAGGAGCGAGGCGCCATGGCCCTGTTCGGCGAGAAGTACGGCAACCAGGTGCGCGTCGTCGATATCGGCGACGGCTGGTCGCTCGAGCTGTGCGCGGGCACCCACGTCCGGCGGTCCGGCGAGCTCGGGCTGGTCACGGTGCTGGGGGAGGCGTCCATCGGTTCGGGGGTGCGCCGCATCGACGCGCTGGTCGGTGCCGGTGCCTACGACGCCCACGCCCGGGAGCGGGTGCTGGTCGACCAGCTGTCCGGGCTGCTCGGGGCCCGGCCCGACGATCTGGCCGACCGGGTGTCGGGGCTGCTCACCAAGCTCAAGGACGCCGAACGTCAGCTCGGGGCCCTGCGCGCGGCCCAGCTCCGCGCCGCGGCGCCGGACCTCGCCGCCGGGGCCACGACGGTGGGGGACCGCCGCCTGGTCACCCACGACGCCGGCCAGGTCGCGTCGAACGACGACCTGCGCACCCTGGCCGTGGACGTCCGTGACCGGCTGGGGGAGTCGGCCCCGGCGGTGGTCGCGCTCGGCGGTGTGGTGAAAGACCGCGCCGCTGTGGTCGTGGCCACCAACCAGGCCGCCCGGACCGCCGGTGTGCGAGCCGGTGCCCTGGTCAAGATCGCCTCGGTGGTGCTCGGCGGCGGTGGTGGCGGCCGCGACGACATCGCCCAGGGCGGTGGTACCGACACGGTGCGGCTGGCCGACGCACTGACCGCTATCGTCCAGGATGTGACCCCCTGACCAGCCTTTCGACCGGAACAGACGTCTCTGCGCTGCCCCGTGCACCCCGGCTGGGGGTGGACGTCGGGTCGGTGCGGGTCGGGCTGGCCGCGAGCGACCCGGACGGGATCCTGGCCACGCCGGTGGCGACGCTGCCGAGGGCCTCGTCGCTGGACCAGGTGGTGGCCGCGGTCCACGAACGGGGTGCTGGTTGTGTGTACGTCGGGCTGCCACGACATCTTTCGGGTGCCGAAGGAGCCTCGGCGCGCGCCGCACGCGCGTACGCTGGGTCTCTAGCGCGAGCTGTCGCACCAGTCCCGGTGCGGTTGCTCGACGAGCGGCTGTCTACGACAGTGGCTCAGCAAGCGCTGCGGGCGGCTGGCCGGTCGTCCCGCGACCACCGCGGGGTCGTCGACCAGGCGGCGGCGGTAGTCATCCTGCAAGATGCGTTGGAGGCGGAACGGACGACAGGTAGGCGACCTGGAACGGTCGTGGACCCAGCAGACGTTGTACTGGTAGGTACAGCACCTGGGAGCGCAGCGTCGCAGGACACGGCGTCGCGGGACCTGGTGCAGGATACAGAGCCACAGGACGGCACGGCGGACTCGGGAGACATCGAGTGAGCGAACGACGAACGCAGCAGTGGGCCAGTTCCGGCCTGCTGGACGCTGGTCGCTCGGCGAGCGCCGGGCCGGACGACCTGTCCGACACCGATCAGCCAGCCCGTCGGTCGCGACGTGAGCTGCGCGAGGCCCGGCGCGAGACCGAGCCGTACCCGTCGTCGACGGCCGTCCCCGTCTCCGCCCGGCCGGAGACCGCGCCCGTCGTCAGACGGCAGCGACCGCGCCCCTCGACCTCCGGGACGCCGTACAGCGTCGTCGGCGCTGGGCCGATCAACGATGCTGATATCCCGACACCGCCGCGCGGCTACCGCCAGAGGGCGGTAGTCGACACAGCCGACCCGCGCCCGTCGCGTCGCACCGTACCGACCACGACGACCAGACCGGAGCGCCCGTCACGACGGGCCGAGCCGGACCCTGGGCCGGCCACCGGTCTGCTGAGACCGGTCCGCGACGAGCGGCCCGCCCCGGGCCCCCGGCCGCGGTCGGCGGAGCCCTCCCGTCGTTCGGAACGCACACCTGCCCGCCGGTCAGAACCGGCCGCACCGACCCGGCGGTCAGAACCGGCCGCACCGACCCGGCGGCCGGAGCAGGCCGTGCCCGCGCGGCCGGTCCAGGCCGACAGCCGACCCGCGTCGGTCCGGCCACCGGCCGCACCGACCCGCGAACCGAGCGAGTCGGCCCGCACGCTGGCCGATGCCGACCGCCGTCGGCTGGAGGCCTCCCGGCAGACCCGGAACCTCGACGACCCGTCGCTGGCGCGCGCTACCCGCCGCCCGGCGGAGCCCGAGCGGCCGGTGCGGCCCAGCGTCACCAGGGCTCCCGCGGCACAGGACCCCGCCTGGCCGCCGACCGGGGCGCGGCTGACCTGGCCGCCGACCGGTCCGGGTCAGGACCGCAAGGCCGCCCGGCAGACGTCGACCTCGTACCTCGACGGCGACAGCGTCGGTGACCGCCCGGCGGTCCCGGTGCGGACGCCCGAACCGCACAGCCCGACCTCGCGCCGGGCGGTCCCGGTGCCGTCGGCGTCCCAGACCGGGGTGGAACCTGTCCGGCCCACGGTGCGAGAGGTGGCGGGCGACCAGCGCAGCGCGGACCGCCTGCCGACGGCCGACCGCTCCTGGCCTCCGAGCGTCGCCGACGCGCCGTCCGAGCCGGTTCCGGCCGACCCGACCGCGGGTGACGGCTGGGCGCTGTTCTCCGACCAGCCGTCTGCTGATCCCGTCGCGCAGCCGAAGCGCCCGGTGCGTCGGCACCGGGCGCGGACCTTCGTCGTGATGACCGTGGTGCTGGCGATGGTGATCGGGGTCGGCTACGTCGTGGCCACCTCGCTCAACCTCTTCGCCACCAGCTCTGGTGGTGTCTCGGACTACACCGGCGAGGGGGAGGGGCCGGTCGACGTCACGGTGCGCAAGGGTGACTCTGGTGCGGCGATCGCCAGGACGCTGTACGACGCGGAGGTCGTGGCCACGCAGAAGGCGTTCGTCGACGTGTGCCGGGCCAGCTCCGACTGCCAGTCCATCCGGCCGGGCACCTACACCCTGAAGAAACGCATGAGCGCCGCCGCGGCGCTGGCCGCGCTGCTCAACCCGAACAACCTGAAGTCGGGCAAGCTGACGATCGCCGAGGGCAAGACTGCCACGCAGATCGTCGAGCAGATCAGCATCAAGACCGGTATCCCGGTGGCGGACCTCAACGCGGCGATCGCCGACCCGGCGTCGATCGGGCTGCCGCCGGAGGCTGGCGAGATCGTCGAGGGCTGGCTGTACCCGACCACCTATGACGTGGACCCGGACGCGACGGCGACCCAGGTGCTGAAGATGATGGTGGACAAGACCGTAGAGGTGCTGACGGCCAAGGAGGTGCCGCAGTCCGACTGGCAGCGGGTGCTGATCCAGGCGTCGATCGTCGAGCGTGAGGGTGGTATCAACACCGAGACCGGCGAGGACTACCGGCCAGCGATTGCCCGGGCCCTGCAGAACCGGCTGGACATCGGCAAGCCTCTCGAGGTGGACGCCACGACCATCTACGGCAACCCCGATCCCGATACGCCGGTGTCGGAGAAGAACAAGGACGCTGGTAACCCGTACAACACGTACAAGCACACCGGACTGCCGCCGGGCCCGATCGCCTCGCCCGGGGAGGTAGCGATCGATGCCGTGCTGCACCCGGCTGACGGCAGCTGGATCTACTGGGTGACGATCAACTACCAGACCAGGGACACCCGGTTCGCCGACACCTATCCCGAGCACCAGCAGAACGTGGCGCTGCTGCGGGAGTGGTACAACCAGCAGACCCAGTCGCCCGAGCCGTGAGGCGCGCCGCAGTCCTCGGCCGTCCCGTCGCCCACTCGCTGTCGCCGGTGCTGCACAGCGCCGCCTACGCTGCGCTCGGCCTGGACGACTGGACGTACGGGCGCCACGACGTGGGCGAGGCGGACCTGGTCGGCTTCCTGGCCAGCCTGGACAGCACCTGGGCGGGCCTGTCGCTGACCATGCCGCTGAAACGGGTCGCGCTCGACCTGGCCGACCATGCCGAGCCGCTGGCCCGGGCTGTCGGGGCGGCGAACACGCTGCTGCTCGGCCCGGCCGGTCGGACGGCGGTGAACACCGACGTGCACGGGATCGTCGCGGCGTTCCGCGAGGCGCAGGTGACCGCGGCCACGACCGGGGCGGTGCTCGGCGGCGGCGCCACCGCGGCCTCGGCCCTGGCCGCGCTCGGCCAGCTCGGGGTCCGGGCGCCGGTGGTACTGGTCCGTTCGGTGCCCCGGGCCGGCCACCTGCTGCCGCTGGGCCGCCGGATGGGTCTGGAGGTCGGGTTGCGCAGGCTGTCGGCGGCGCCCGCCGTCGTCGCCGCCTGCGATGTCGTGGTGTCCACCCTGCCCGCGGGTACCGATGGGCTGGAGCAGGCGCTGGACCAGGTCGGCGGCGCGCTGCTGGACGTGCGTTACGACTGTCGTCCTGGTCCGCTGTCGGTGGCCTGGTGCCGGGCCGGGGGGCAGGCTGTCGGCGGGGAGCGGATGCTGCTGCACCAGGCCGCCGAGCAGGTCCGGCTGATGACTGGTCACCCGGCCCCGCTCGCCGCGATGGACCACGCTCTGACCGCCGCCCTCGCCGCGGCCGACCCGACCGCGCGCTGACACGGTCGCGCTGATACCGGTCGCGCGGTCAGAGCACCGGGGACGAGCCCACCCGGAGAGACGCTCCGCGGGCGGCACACCTCACATCCGCCCCTGTCGTTGCCGATGGGCCGTTCGGACCCTTCATGGGCGCGACGTGGGAGGCGATGCGTGAAACAGCTGGCAGAAGTCCTGCTGGACGAAGGCTTGGTAACACAGAACCAGCTGATGACAGCGGTTAACGAGCAGTCCCACCGCGGCCTGCCCCTGGGCCGGACGCTGGTCGAGCTCGGCATCCTCAGCGAGGACCAGCTGGTCCGGGCGCTGGCCGCACAGGTCGGGATGATGTTCTGCGACCTGGACGAGTACCCGGTGGACCGGACGGCGGTGTCGACCATCCCGGCGGCGCTGTGCCGCCGGTACACGGTGCTGCCTGTCGGGTTCGCCGACGGGTACCTGCTGCTGGCCACGTCGGACCCGAGCAACGTCGTCGCGGTGGACGACGCCCGGGCGGCGTCGGGCTATTCGGTGCGGCCGGTGATCGCCACCTACGACAACCTGCTGCGGGCGATCGACCGGTACTGCCGGGCCGACGACGAGATGGAAGACCTCACCTCGGCGTTCGAGGACGAGGGCCCGACGCTGACCGACCTGTCCGCCCAGGTCAGCGATGTCAGCGACGACGACGCGCCGATCGTGAAGTTCGTGAACCTGCTGGTCACCCAGGCCATCACGGACCGGGCGTCGGATATCCACATCGAGCCCAGCGAAGGCGGTCTGGGTGTGCGGTACCGGATCGACGGGGTGCTGCACGAGGTGCACAACTCGCCCAAGCACATGCAGAACGCGGTGATCTCCCGGGTGAAGATCCTCTCGGACATCGATATCGCCGAGCGGCGCAAGCCGCAGGACGGCCGCATGTCGGTGGTCCACAACGGCCGCAAGATCGACCTGCGCGTGGCGACGCTGCCGACCGTGTGGGGCGAGAAGATCGTGATGCGGATCCTGGACAACTCCACGGCCAGCCTGGACCTGCGCGATCTTTCTTTCGGCGAGGAGAACTACGGCACGTACCGCGAGTCGTTCACCAAGCCGTACGGGATGATCCTGGTCACCGGCCCGACCGGGTCGGGCAAGTCGACCACCCTGTACGCCACGCTCAACGCGGTGGCCCGGCCCGAGATCAACGTCATCACGGTCGAGGACCCGGTGGAGTACCGGCTGCCGGGTATCAACCAGGTGCAGGTCAACCCCAAGGCCGGCCTGACCTTCGCCGGGGCGCTGCGCTCGATCCTGCGCTCCGACCCTGACGTGGTGCTGCTGGGTGAGATCCGGGACCACGAGACCGCGCAGATCGCCATCGAGGCGGCCCTGACCGGTCACCTGGTGCTGTCCACGCTGCACACCAACGACGCCCCGTCGGCGGTGACGCGGCTGACCGAGATGGGCATCGAACCGTTCCTGGTCGGCTCGGCCCTGGACTGCGTCGTGGCCCAGCGGCTGGCTCGCAAGCTGTGCGACAAGTGCTCCGAGACCTACCAGCCGGACCCGGTCGAACTCACCGCGGCGCGGTTCCCGTGGAGCGAGGGCACGCCGCTGCCGACGCTGCACCGTCCGGTCGGGTGCGTGGCCTGCTCGCGCACCGGGTACCGGGGCCGGGTGGCGCTGCACGAGGTCATGCCGGTGACCGAGGAGATCGAACGGATGGCGGTCGCGCACAGCTCGGCGGCCGAGATCGCCCACGTCGCCCTGGAGCAGGGGATGGTCGACCTGCGCCACGACGGCTGGGCCAAGGTCCGGGCCGGTCGTACGTCCCTGGAAGAGATCATGAGGGTGGTCGCGTGAGTAACCAGCAGCCGATGTTCCAGCCCCAGCACCCCCAGCCGGGGCTGCCCCAGACCCGGGAACAGCCGCAGGCCTCGCTCCGCCAGCCACCGGACGGGTTCCGGCCGCAGCCCCGGTCGGTGCAGCCGCCGCCGTCGGCCCCCCCGGCCCAGCTGGCGCCACCGCCGACCAGTCCGCCGCCTCGGGTGACGCCCGAGCCCGCGCCGCAGCGCCGGTCGGCCCAGCCGCCGCCCCCGGCGGCCAGACCGCCGAAGCCGGCCTCGGAGCGCAGCGGCCCCGAGGGCAGCACCCGCGACCGGCTCGGTAACTTCACCCAGGTACGCGAGGATGACCTGGACATCAACGCCGCGATGGCCGAGATGGTCAAGCGCGAGGCGTCCGACCTGCACCTGACCGTCGGCGCCCCGCCGATGGTCCGGGTCTCCGGCCACCTGCAGCCGCTGGAGCAGTTCGGCCAGCTGAGCGCCGAGCCGCTGCGCCGGGTGCTCTACTCCATCCTGACCCAGGCCCAGCGGGAGAAGTTCGAGGCCGAGCTGGAGCTGGACTTCTCGCACACGGTGCGCGGGGTGGGCCGGTTCCGGGTGAACCTGTACCAGCAGCGTGAGGCCCTGGGGGCCGCGTTCCGGCTCATCCCGTACGACATCACGCCCCTGTCCCAGCTGGGCATGCCCAAGACGGTGGGGACCTTCGCCGGGCTGCCCCGCGGGCTGGTGCTCGTCACCGGTCCGACCGGATCGGGCAAGTCGACGACGCTGGCCGCCATCATCGACCTGGCCAACGAGACCCGGTCCGACCACATCATCACCGTGGAAGACCCGATCGAGTTCCTGCACCACCACAAGAAGTGCCTGGTCAACCAGCGCGAGGTCGGTACGGACACCTGGTCGTTCGCCAACGCCCTGAAGCACTCGCTGCGCGAGGACCCGGACATCATCCTGGTCGGCGAGCTGCGTGACCTGGAGACGATGTCCGTGGCCCTCACGGCAGCCGAGACCGGGCACCTGGTGTTCGCCACCCTGCACACCCAGGACGCGGCGCAGACCATCGACCGGTTCGTCGACGTGTTCTCCGGCGACCAGCAGGCCCAGGTGCGGACCCAGCTGTCCGCGGCCCTGCAGGGCGTGGTCTGCCAGAGCCTGTGCAAGCGGGCCAACGGGATGGGCCGGGTGGTGGCCACGGAGGTCATGGTGGCCACCCCGGCCATCCGCAACATGGTCCGCGAGGGCAAGACGCACCAGATCTACACGGCCATGCAGGCCGGTGCCGAGCTGGGGATGCACACCATGGACCAGTCTCTGGCCGAGCTGGTCCGCAACGGGAAGATCACCTACGAGACGGGCCTGGAGAAGGCCCATCACATCGATGACTTCAACAAGCTGACCGGTCGCGAGGTAAGGATGCTGCAGGGCGCCAGCTCGATGCAGGACGCGACCGCCGGACGGTTAGGAGGCCGCTGATGGCCGAGGCACGGGTCTTCGAGTACGAGGTCCGCGAGGCGGACGGCAAGATCACCAAGGGCAAGCTGGAGGCATCCAGCCAGGCCCAGGTCGCCACCAAGCTGCGCGGCCTGGGTGTCGCGCCGCTGAGCATCAAAGAGGTCTCCACCGGTGGGATGCACACCGAGATCAAGATCGGCGGCGGCCGGGTCAAGCTCAAGGACCTGGCGGTCACCACCCGGCAGATCGCGACGATGATCAGCGCCGGTCTGTCGCTGCTGCGCAGCCTGACGATCGTCTCGGAGCAGGCCGAGAACGCCACGCTGCGCAAGGTGCTGGGGCAGGTACGCGGGGACGTCGAGTCTGGCCAGTCGTTGTCCTCGGCGGTCGCCCAGCACCGGGACGTCTTCCCGCCGCTGATGATCAACATGATCCGGGCCGGGGAGGTCGGCGGGTTCCTGGAGGAGTCCCTTGACTCGGTGGCCAACAACTTCGAGGCCGAGGTCAAGCTGCGCGGCCAGGTGAAGTCGGCCATGACCTACCCGATGGTGGTGTTCGTCATGGCCATCCTGGCGACCTTCGGGATGCTCATCTTCATCGTGCCGATCTTCAAGGGCATGTTCGAGGACCTGGGCGGCAAGCTGCCGGCCATGACGCAGATGCTCGTCACCGCGTCCGAGTCGATGCGGTTCGTGGTGCCGGTCCTGGTCGTCGGCATCACCGCGTTCACCGTGTGGTGGCGCAAGAACAAGAACAAGGACGCCGTGCGCGCGGTGTACCAGCCGGCCACGCTGCGGGTGCCGGTATTCGGGGCGCTGGTGAAGAAGATCGCCATCTCCCGCTTCACCCGGAACCTGGGCACGATGGTCGGGGCCGGGGTGCCGATCCTGCAGGCCCTGGACATCGTGGGGGAGACCTCCGGCCAGTGGTCGGTGGAGCAGGCCGTCAAGGACGTCAAGGAGTCGGTGCGCGAGGGCAAGTCGCTGGCCGGGCCGCTGGGCAAGCACCCGGTGTTTCCCCCCATGGTGGTGCAGATGGTCGCCACCGGTGAGGACGCCGGTGCCCTGGAGCCGATGCTGAAGAAGGTGTCGGACTTCTACGACGCCGAGGTCGAGTCCACGACCGCCCAGCTGACCAGCCTCATCGAGCCGATGATGATCGCCTTCCTCGGCATCGTGGTCGGCGGCATGATCGTCGCCCTCTACATGCCGATCTTCTCGATCATGGACCTCGTCCAGTAGGTCCCGATCTGGTCCGATCGGGTTGTCCCTACCACGGTGGACTCAGACTCGCAACTCGAAGGCCGATGAAGAGGCCGGAGGCGAGAGAACCTCGCATCTGCAAGTCCCTGACACTGAAACCGAAAGTAGGCACACATGAGCGCACAGATTCGCAAGGTCATGACCAAGCGGCAGCGGGGCGAGGGTGGCTTCACCCTGATCGAGCTCCTCGTCGTCGTCGTCATCATCGGCATCCTGGCCGCGATCGCCATCCCGGCGTTCCTGCGTCAGCGCGAGAAGGCTTGGGCCTCCCAGGTCAAGTCGGACCTGAAGAACGCCGCGACCGCCGCCGAGGCCTACTCGGTGGACAACAACGGCGGGTACGCAAGCATGGACATGAAAGCGCTGCAGGATAACGGCTACAACTCCACGAAGGGTGTCAACCTGACGGTCGTCTCGGCGACCGCCACCACGTACGAGCTGTCAGCGTGGCAGGACAACCTCGGCAACGGCAAGGTCTGGACCTACAGCTCCGAAGATGGAGTCATCGAGGGTCCGTGATGAGCTAGCCACTCGCACCGCCGGTGCCGGTGAGGTGTCCCTCACCGGCACCGCCGGGCGTGGGAGTCGATCACGATCCTCTAAGTCCCAGCCTGACCAACGACCGACCGTGAGGAGCCGGTGCCATGCGGGCGTTGCGCGACAAGCTGCGTCGTCGGGACGACGGCTTCACCATCACCGAGGTGATGGCGGCGCTGTTGATCTTCGCGCTGATGTCGACGGGGTCGATCTTCGCGACCATGTCGATGCTCCAGATCACCCGGGACGCCCGTAACCGGCAGGTCGCGGCGAATCTCGCGGCGCAGGAGATCGACACGGTCCGCTCCTACGCCGACGCCACCGCGGTCGTGGACCGCGCTTTCGACCCGCCCGCGCAGAACGGCACCGAGTTCCACGTCGACCGGGCCGTGTCGTGGCAGTCGATCCCCGTCGGCGACGACGAGGGCGAGGGCTGCACCCTGGCTCCGATGCGTTTTGTGGCCGCGGTCACCGTGACGGTGACCTGGAAGGGCATGCGCCCCCAGACCGCGCCGGTCACGTCCGACACCCTGCTGACCGCGCGCGACCTGCAGACCGACGACAACGCGGGCACCGTCGCCGTCACGGTGCTCGGCGCGGACGGCACCGGCCGCAGCGGGGTGCGCGTCCAGGGAGGTGGGGTCAGCGTGGTCACCGACACCCGGGGACGGGCGGTCCTGGTCAACGTGCCGACCGGTGTCCAGACGGTCTCCGTCGAGAAACCCGGCTACGTCGACGAGAAGCAGGACCCCAGGCCGAAGAAGGACACGATGGTCTCCGCCGGCAGCTGCACCGAGGTGCAGTTCCAGTACGACGAGACCACCCGCGCGAACGTGTACTACGCGGCGAACTACATCATGGACTACGGCCAGCGGCCCTATGTGCTGTTCCCCAGCATCAGCTCACCGCCGGTCGGCACCGTGCGGGCCTTCGCCGAGCTCCAGGCGACATTCTCCAACCCTGCTACCGGAGACTACGCAGCTGTGATGCCGACGACGAACACCATGGTCGGGGGGCTGGACCTGCACCCGTTCGCCTCGGGCTACACCGTGTACGCCGGGGACTGCGACACGGCGGACCCGGTGTACTGGGGTGCCCCGGCTCTCGCCCCGTTCGCCATCACCCCAGGCGGTGAGGCAGAGGTGTACGTGCCGATGGGTGTGGTGGTCCTCGACACCCACGGTGGCAGCCCCAACGAGATCCGCGCCAAGCCGGTCGACCCGGCGAGCAACCAGGACGTCACGCCGACGGACATGAGGGGCTGCTCCACCCTCCAGTACAGCTTCGGCTCCGCCGACGGCTACACGATCACCGGTACAGCGGCGCTCGCCCTGCCGTACGGGTCGTGGATCATCACCTACAGCGACGGGGGCGGGCAGGGCAGCGTCCCCCAGTCGTGGCTGACCGGGCTGGACCTTCCGGCGGAGGCCGGACGCGGACTGCCCGCGGTGCAGACCACGACGGCCAAGCGGACAGGTGATGTCATCGTCACCGTGAGGCCGGTGGTCCCGTGAGGCGCCGGGCCCGCGACGACGCGGGTGTCACCCTGGCCGAGACGCTGGTCGTCATGATGCTCATGGGCGTCGTCGGCGCGCTGGTGCTGAGCTTCGCGCTGCTGGTCCAGAGCAAGGTGTCGTCGTCCCAGGTGATGAACGAGAACACCAACCAGGCCTCGGCCGCGACGAACGAGATCACCCGTCTGCTGCGCGGGGCCGTCACCCTGAAGGTCAGGGCCCAGCCGGACAGCCCGGCCTTCGTCGAGGCCGATGCCACGTCCATGACCTTCTACACCGTCGTGGACACCGATCCGATGACCACACCGCCGATGCTGGTGCGCCTCGAGGTCACCGCCACGGGCGACCTGGTCGAGAAGCGGTGGCTGGTCAACCCGACCTCCTCGGACCCGTTCTGGACCTTCCCGGCCACCACCCAGACGCCGAGCTCGAGCCGGGTCGTCGCGCGCGGCATGATGGCCACCCCCGGATCGGGCAAGGCCCTGTTCACCTACCTGTCGTACGACGCCGACGGCAACGAGGTACCCGTCGCCGGGACGGGGGCGCTGACCAAGCAGCAGCGGGCCGCCGTGGGTGCGGTCCGGGTCGACGCTGAGGCCCAGACCGGTACGCGCGCTCGGTCGACCCTGGTGACCACCCTGGTCGGGCTGCGCAACCTTCCCGCCGGGAGCCACGGAGCCCACTGATGAGACGGCGTCCGCAGACGGCCCGGTGCCCAGGGAGACGAACCTCGCGAAGGAGGCAACCGATGACGCGACTGCTCTGTCGTCCGCAGGGCGACGACCGCGGGATGTCGCTGGTCGTGGTGATCGCCGTGACCGCGGTCATGGCCACGCTGGTCGTCGCCGGGACCGCGATGGCGCTGAGCTCCCAGAGGCACGGCCACCGGACCGCCGCCTGGGACGCCTCGCTCGCCGCGGCCTACGGCGGGGTGGAGGACTACCGCTCCCGGCTGACCGCCAATCCCGAGTACTGGCGCTACGGCAACCCGGCCGCGCCGTTCACCCTGGGCAGCGGCAGCGCGGTCGTCGCCCCGCCGATACCCAACCCGGCCTTCGACACCACCCCCGGAGGCAGCTGGGGGACCATCGTCAGCCACGGGGACGGGGCGGTCGCGCGCTACCGCTACGAGGTCGACACCTCCGAGTACGAGTCCCTGGGACGCATCCGGCTGCGGTCCACGGGTGCGGTCGGCAACGACACCCGGACGGTGGTCGCCTCGATCGGCCAGGAAGGTTTCATCCGGTTCCTGTACTGGAGCGACTACGAGATCATGCAGAGCGCCGCCGAGGGCGCAACCTGCCGGAACAACGCCTGGGACACCGTGCACAACCGGCTGAAGTACGCCTGGGAGGGGCGCAGCTGCGGCGGTGACGTCTACTACGGCGGTACCGACGTCTTCAACGGTCCGTTCTACACCAACGACCAGCCGATGATCTGCGACGGCACCTTCAACGACGTGGTCCTGACGATGCCGCTGGCCGTGAACCCGACATCGTTGTACCGGCCGTACAGCTGCGGCGGCGGCCCGCCCAGCTTCGCCGTCCCGCCGCAGCAGCCGGAGGTCCCGATCGAGCTGCCGCCGACGAACGCCGAGATGAAGCGCGAGACACGCTACGACCTCGCTGCCAACCCGGGCTGCCTGTATACCGGGCCGACCGCGATCACCTTCGGCTCCGACGGCACCATGACGGTCCGCTCGCCGTGGACGAAGTTCACCCAGACCTCGGGCAGCGGCGATACCGTCGGCCGGAACACGGCTGGCCGTTGCGGGGCACCAGGCACCGGGCCCAACCAGCTGGGGCACGCCGACGGTGCGACGGTCCCCGTGGTCGAGGGCAGTCTCGTGTTCGTGCAGAACGTGCCGACCAGCTCTGCCAACGTCAACTACACCGCCCAGGACGCGGCGGAGAAGGCCGCTCGCTGCGGTGCCGCCGACGGGTCGCAGAACGGGCTGGGCTACCCCCTGGCAGGCGAGGACACGACCCGGTCCCGGGTGCCGCGCTCGTACGGTTGCACCGTAGGCGACGTCTTCGTCAAGGGGCAGTTCAAAGGACACATGTCGGTCGCGGCCGAGAACTACCTGTGGATCGCCAGCGACCAGGGTCAGTCCGTGGGCGGTGTCACCTACGCCACGTCGGGCTCGGTGCTCGGCCTGGTCGGCCAGGCTGCCGTCATGATCTGGCACCCGGTGACGGCTACCGGTGTCAATATCCTGGCCGTCCAGGACGTGAGGATCGACGGTGCCGTGCTGTCCGTCGCCGGGACGATGGCGGTCCAGAACTACGACCTCGGGGCCCACCGAGGGAATATCGTGCTGTTCGGAGCGGTCGCCCAGAAGTACCTCGACCCGACCGAGTGCTACGGCTGCACGGGTGCGGGCTGGGCGGGCAACACCACCGGTTTCGGGACCGACTTCACCTACGACACCCGGCTGCAGAACATCGCACCGCCGAAGTTCCTGCAACCGTCGATCACCACGTTCAAGGCCACCCAGGTCGCCGAGGTCCGGGCGGCTTTCGACCCAGAGGGCAGCTTCACCGGATGAGGCTGCTTCACCGGACGGCGCCGCGCGGGGTGCTCGCCTGCCTTGCCGCGCCCCGGGCCGATCGAGGGTAGCCTGTGTCGGTGCAGGTCCTGGCGTCGGTGACCGAGGCAGCGTCGCGGACGTACCTGACCGGCCTGCCCCGCTCGCGCACGGCGCCGCGCGCGGGACTGAGCACGGAACTGGGAGACACGCCCTAGATGAACGTACTTCTGCTCGTCCTCGTCGGGCTGCTGGGTCTGGCGGTCGGCTCCTTCCTCAACGTCCTGGTGTGGCGGGTGCCGCAGGACAAGTCGGTCGTCTCGCCGCCCAGCGCCTGCCCGGCCTGCGGTCACGCCGTCCGCGCCCGGGACAACGTGCCCGTGCTGTCCTGGGTGCTGCTGCGCGGCCGGTGCCGGGACTGCGCCGCGCCGATCTCCCGGCGCTACCCCCTGGTCGAGATCGGCAGCGCGGCGGCGTTCGTCCTGGTCGCGCTGAAGTTCGGGCTGACCTGGCCGCTCCCGGCCTTTCTGTACCTGGCCGCGGTGGGGATCGCCCTGGCGCTCATCGACCTGGACCACCAGCGCCTGCCCGACGCGC
Organism: Micrococcales bacterium; assembly: GCA_009777345.1. GTDB lineage: Bacteria > Actinomycetota > Actinomycetes > Actinomycetales > Cellulomonadaceae > Cellulomonas. The sequence goes on from WRMB01000030.1 coordinate 24,400, forward strand.
TGGTGCTGCCGTCGTACCCGGTCGTGGCGCTGCTGCTGGTCCTGGCCAGCCTCGACCCCGGCGGCACCGCCGACTGGGGTGCGCTGGGCCGCGGGGCGATCGGCGGGGCCGCGCTGTTCGTCTTCTACTTCCTGCTGTGGTTCTTCGGCGGGATGGGTTTCGGCGACGTGAAGCTCGCCGGGGTGCTGGGCCTGGCGACCGCCTGGCTGGGCTGGGGTGCGTTCGCCGTGGGCACCTTCGCCGCTTTCCTCGTCGGCGGGCTGGTCTCGTTGGTCCTCGTGGTGGCCCGGCGGGCCGGACGCAAGACGAAGGTGCCGTTCGGCCCGTCGATGATCGTCGGCGCGGCGGTCGGCGTCGCCTGGGGCGAACCGGTGTGGTCCGCCTACACCCAGACCTGGAGCTGACGCCATACCACGGCGGCTGAACGCTGGCCAACGCTCAAGGAACGCCTGTCGAGTATTCCTCAGGGTGCGCCGCATCGTCCCGATAGGTGCGACGTGGTGCGAACTGAGGGGAGCGCGGTGTGAGCGCGTCGAAGATCGTCGGTCTGGACATCGGTACCGGGCACCTGCGTGCCGTCGAGATCGCCCAGGGGCGAGGTGACTCCCCTGGCACGGTGACCCGGGTCGCCGAGGTCGACCTGCCGCCGGGAGCCGTGCGCGACGGTGAGGTCGCCGAGCCTCACACCGTGGCGACGACGCTGCGGCAGCTGTGGGGCCGGGCGAAGTTCGCCGGGACCGACGTGGTGCTCGGTGTCGGCAACCAGCGCGTCATCGTGCGCGACCTGGAGATGCCGTCGATGGCCCAGCCCCAGATCAAGGCCGCCCTGCCGTTCCAGGTCGGGGAGATGCTGCCGGTGGCCGTCGAGGACGCGCTGCTGGACTACATGCCGCTCACCCAGCGCGACAGCGAGACCGGTCCCGTGGTCAACGGTCTGCTGGTCGCGGCCACCAAGGACACCGTGCAGGCCAACGTCCGCGCCGTCCAGCTGGCCAAGCTGACGCCGGTGGCCGTGGACCTGGCCGCCTTCGCCCAGTGCCGGGCGCTGCTGCGCGGCGACCTGCTGCGGCAGGTCGTCGGCCTGGTCGACGTCGGCGCCCGGGTGACCACGGTGGTCATCGCCGCCTTCGGGGTGCCCCGGGTGGTGCGGCTGATCGCGGCCGGCGGCCAGGACGTCACCGACACGCTGGCCGACACCCTGGCGGTCTCCGCCGCCGAGGCCGAGAAGCTCAAGCGCCGGGTCGGGTTCGGCCAGGGGTCGACGCCCGAGACCGCCAAGGCCGCCGACGTCATCGGGGCGGTGACCCGCAACGTCGTGGAGTCGATCCGCAACACCTTCGTCTACTACGCCGCGAGCAACCCCGGCCAGGGAGTGACCAACGTGGTCATGACCGGTGGTGGGGTGAGCCTGCCCGGGTTCGGTCAGTACCTGGCGAACTCCGCGCGGCTGCCGCTGGTCATGGGGCAGCCCTTCGACGGGCTGGAAGCATCGCCGCGCGCCGGTATCGACCCGTCCCGGCTGGCCCGGCAGCACGAGTTCACCATCGCGACCGGTCTGGCCCTGAGGAGCGCCGCATGAGCATCGCCCAGCTCTCGAAGAGCAAACCGAAGAGGTCGGCCCCGCTGGTCCTGCCGGCGGTCCCCGTGCCGCAGGTCAACCTGCTGCCGCCGGAGGTCGGTGCCGCCCGTAAGGCCGATGTCGCCAGACGGTGGGCCGTCGTGGCCGTCGTCGTGGCTGTCGTGCTGTCCGCGGCCGGCTGGGGTGTGGCCCAGATGGGCCAGCTCGCCGCCGCTGACCGGCTGGACCAGGCCCAGACCGAGACGGCCCAGCTGCAGGTCGAGCAGCGGCGGTACGCGGAGGTGCCGCAGGTCCTGGGCCAGCAGGACGTGCTGCGGGCCACCCGCGACGCCGCGTTCGCGACCGACATGGAATGGGCGACGTACCTCGGTGGCGCTCTGGGCGTGCTGCCCGACGGGACCAGCCTGGAGAAGATCGAGGCCCGCCTCAGCACCGCGATGACCGGTGCGGTCTCCCCGGTCGACACGCTCGACCAGGCAGGTATCGGCCAGCTGACGATCACCGGACGCAGCCCCACGGTCCCGGACGCCGGTGCGCTGGTCGCCGCGATGAGCTCGATCCAGGGTCTGACCGAGGCCCGGGTGACGTCCGTGGCCTACGTCTCGGACCCCGACGACGGCGTCTTCTACCGGGTCGTCATGACCGCCCAGGTCAACGAGGCCGCCTCACGGCCCAACCCCTTCGACGACGGTAAGGACTGAAGATGCAGAACAAGACGAGCCTGTGGGCCGCCGGGGCGGCGGTGGCCGTCATCGCGATCCTCGCCGCCGCGTACTTCCTGCTCGTCGGGCCGGTGATGGACTCCACGGCGCAGACTGACGAGCAGCGGACGCAGGTCGAGGCGCAGAACCAGGTCCTGCGCAGCCAGAACGCCACGTTGCGGGAGCAGTTCGAGCGGATCGACGAGCTGCGCGAGCAGCTGGCGGTGCTCCACGTCCAGGTGCCTGACGCGGCCGAGTGGGACACCTTCGCCACCCTGGTCGGCGGTCTCGCGGACGACAACGGTGCGGTAGTCACCAACATCGCCGGCCAGCCGGCCGTCGCGATCGCCGGGACGGTCGTGGTGTCCGAAGCAGGGGAAGAGGTCCCGGCCGGGGCCGGGGCGACCGGTCAGGCGATACCGGTCACGATCGCCTTCCAGGGTTCACCCGCCGCTGTGATCGGCATGATCAGCAGCCTGCAGGGCGTCGACCAGCGGTTGTTCCTCGTCCAGACGGTGGAGATCCAGGGGCTGAAGGCCAACGAGAGTGCCCAGCCTCCGGTGGCTGAAGGTGACGCGGGCGTCGTCGTCAACGGCTACGTCCTGGTCCAGCCGCCGGTCGCCGCGGTGCCTGACCAGGTGGAGCTGCCACCGTGGGACGGCTACGCCCCGTCCTTCTCGGCGGGCTGACCCACTCGCCTCGACCGGGTGTGGCACTATTCGTCACATGCTGCGTTGGCTGACCGCGGGGGAGTCGCACGGACCGGCCCTGGTCGGCGTCCTGGAAGGGATGCCGGCCGGGGTCGGTCTCGTCACGTCCGATATCGACCAGGCGCTGGCCCGCCGTCGCCTGGGCTACGGGCGAGGCGCTCGGATGTCGTTCGAGCAGGACCAGGTGCGGCTGGTCGGCGGGGTGCGGCACGGGCTCACCCAGGGCGGACCCGTCGCCGTGGAGGTGGCCAACACCGAGTGGCCCAAGTGGGAGCAGGTGATGGCCGCCGACCCGGTGGACCCCGAGCGGCTGACGGGGGCGCGCAACGCCCCCCTGACCCGGCCGCGGCCGGGCCACGCCGACCTGGTCGGGATGCGCAAGTACGGGTTCGACGACGCCCGGCCGGTGCTGGAACGCGCCAGCGCGCGGGAGACCGCGGTGCGGGTCGCGCTGGGTGCCGTCGCCGCCCGGCTGCTGGAGCAGGCCGCGGGGGTGCGGCTGGTGTCGCACGTCGTGGCGATCGGCCGGGCGGCGGTGCCCGACGGGAGGCCGGGGCCCGGTCCGGACGATATCGCCGCGCTCGACGCCGACCCGGTGCGCTGCTTCGACGCCGAGACGTCGGCTGCGATGGTGGCCGAGATCGACGCGGCCCGGACGGACGGTGACACCCTCGGCGGCGTCGTGGAGGTGCTGGCCTTCGGCGTGCCGTCCGGGCTGGGCAGCTATGCGCAGGCCGACCGGCGGCTCGACGCTCGGCTGGCCGCCGGGCTCATGGGCATCCAGGCCGTCAAGGGTGTGGAGATCGGTGACGGGTTCGCCACTGCCCGGCGGCGCGGCTCGGTCGCCCACGACGAGATCGAACCCGGCCCGGACGGCCGCCTGCTGCGCCGGACCAACCGGGCCGGAGGTGTCGAGGGCGGGATGTCCGACGGCGAGACCGTCCGGGTGCGGGCCGCGATGAAACCGATCTCCACCGTGCCGCGCGCCCTGGACACCGTGGACCTCGCCACCGGCCAGCCGGCCAAGGCCCAGCACCAGCGGTCGGACGTGTGCGCGGTACCGCCCGCGGCGGTCGTCGCCGAGGCGATGGTCGCGCTGGTGCTGGCCCAGGCGCTGCTGGACAAGACCGGCGGGGACAGCCTCGCCGAGGTGCGGCGCAACCTCGCGGCCTACCTGGCCGCCGTCCCCGAGAGGCTGCGGTGAACGCGAGCTCTGCGGCCGCCGCGCTGGCCGGACGGCTGGGGTCGTGACCGGGACTGTCCGCTTCGGCCAGGTGGAGGTCGGTGCCGGTGCGCCCACGGTCATCGTGCCGCTCGTCGCCGGTGACGTCACCGACCTCGTGGCGCAGGCCGCCGCCGCCCGCGGTGCCGCCGACGTGCTGGAGTGGCGGATAGACCGCATGAGGGACACCTCGCCCGACGCTGTGCTGACCGCCGGACGGGCCCTGGTCCAGGCGGCGGACGGCACACCGCTCCTGGCGACCTACCGCACCGCCGCCGAAGGCGGTGCACAGCGGCCCGACACCGGGACACAGGCTTATGCCGCCCGTTACCGCGCGCTGCTCGGGGCCCGCCTGGTGGCGGCTGTCGATGTCGAGACCGCGCTCGGTGAGGCCGTGGTGGCACAGGTCGTCGCAGCGGCGCACCAGGCGGGTGCCGCGGTGGTCGGGTCCAGCCACGACACCGTCGGCACACCACCGGCCGACCAGATCGTCGCCCGGCTGGTCGGCATGGCCGCCGTCGGTGTCGACGTCTGCAAGGTGGCGGTCACCCCGCACAGCCCGGACGACGTGCTGACCCTGCTCGCCGCCACCCGCGCGGCGTCGCAACGTCTGGACCAGCCGCTGGTCACCGTCGCGATGGGTCCGCTGGGTCTCGTCACCCGGCTGGCAGGGGAACCCTTCGGCTCGGCGGCCACCTTCGGCACCGTCGGGCCGTCGTCGGCCCCGGGCCAGGTCGACGCGGTAGCGCTGCGCCAGGTGGTCGACCTGGTGCACGCGGCGCTGACCGGTGTACCGACGGGCGCCGACCAGCCCTGACGGCCGACCCGGCGGTCGTCGGGCCCAACCCTCGATAGGCTCTGGGCGTGCCTCACCAGTCCGCGCCCGCCGCGCCGCACCCCGCCTGGGGCCCGACCGTCGTGCTGTGCGGGCCGATGGGCTCGGGCAAGAGCAGCGTCGGCCGGGCGCTGGCCCGCCGCTGGCAGCTGACCTTCCGCGACACCGACGAGGACGTGGAGGCCGCGACCGGTCGCACCGTCGCCGAGGTGTTCGCCGACGGCGAGGACCGTTTCCGCCAGGTCGAGCGCCAGGCCGTGGCCCGGGCGCTGGAGACGCACGACGGTATCTTGGCCCTGGGCGGCGGCGCGGTGCTGCACCCGGCGACCCGCCGCGCCCTGGACCGGTACGCCGCCGGGGGCGGCATCGTCGTGTCCCTCGAGGTCAGCGAGCCGGTCGCGCTCCAGCGGGTCACCCGGGGCACGACGACCCGTCCGCTGCTGGCCGACGACCCGGACCGCTGGAAGCAGGTCGCCGACGCCCGGCGCCCGGTGTACGAGCAGGTCGCGACGCTGCACGTCGCCACCGACGGCATCACCCCCGACGAGGTCGCGGCCGATATCGAGCGGTTGCTCCAGGTGGCCCGGACGGCGTCGTTCGGGATACCGGTCGTCGCGGTGCGGGCCGAGCCGGGCGACGCACCAGGAGGGACCGTATGACCACCCGGATCAGCGTGGGCGGTGCCCAGCCGTACGACGTAGTGGTGGGCGAGCACCTGCTCGGCGAGCTCGACGCCCTGGTGGGTCCGCCGGGCACGTCGGTGCTGGTCGTCCACCCGCCGACCCTGGCGGCGACGGCCGACGCGGTGCGGGCCGATCTGGAGGCGTCCGGTCGCCGGGGGCTGCTGGCGCAGGTGCCCGACGCCGAGGAGGCCAAGACCGCCCAGGTGGCGTCGTTCTGCTGGCAGGTGCTGGGCCAGGCCGGGTTCACCCGCAGCGACACGGTCGTCGGCCTGGGCGGCGGCGCCACCACGGACCTGGCGGGGTTCGTCGCCGCGTCGTGGCTGCGCGGGGTGCGGGTGGTCCAGGTGCCCACGACGCTGCTGGGCATGGTGGACGCCGCGGTGGGCGGCAAGACGGGTATCAACACCGCCGAGGGCAAGAACCTGGTCGGGGCGTTCTACCCGCCCGTCGGGGTGGTCTGCGACCTGGCGACGCTGGGCACGCTGCCGCGGGCCGACCTGGTGGCCGGGCTGGCCGAGGTGGTCAAGTGCGGGTTCATCGCCGACCCGCGGATCCTCGACCTGGTCGAGGGCGACCCCGACGGTGCGACCGACCCGTCCTCGGCGGTGCTGCGCGAGCTGGTGGAACGGGCGGTGCAGGTCAAGGCGGACGTGGTGACGGCGGACCTGCGCGAGTCGTACCGGCGTGAGATCCTCAACTACGGGCACACCTTCGGCCACGCCGTCGAGCAGGTCGAGCGCTACCGCTGGCGGCACGGCGCGGCCGTGGCGGTCGGGATGGTCTACGCCGCCGAGCTGTCCCGGCTGGCCGGGCGGGCCGACGACGCCCTGGTGGACCGGCACCGCCAGGTGCTCACCACCCTGGGCCTGCCGACCGCGTACCGCGGCGACCGCTGGGACCGGCTGCTGGCCGCGATGCGGCGGGACAAGAAGGCCCGCGGCTCGCTGCTGCGGTTCGTCGTGCTGGATGGCCTGGCCCGGCCGGTCCGGCTGGAGGGCCCCGACCCGGCCTTGCTCACCGCGGCTTATGCGGAGGTAGCGGCCGACTGACGAGTACTATGTCCCGGGCCCGATACGTCCTGAGACACATCCTGCGGAGAGAGAAACGACCTGTGGCGACGACCAACGACCTGAAGAACGGCATGGTGCTGCGCATCGACGGCCAGCTGTGGACCGTGGTGCAGTTCCAGCACGTCAAGCCTGGTAAGGGCGGCGCCTTCGTGCGCACCACCCTGAAGAACGTCCTGTCCGGGAAGGTGCTGGACCGCACCTTCAACGCCGGGGTGAAGGTCGAGACCGCCAACGTGGACAAGCGCGAGATGCAGTACCTGTACAAGGACGGGTCGGACTTCGTGTTCATGGACCTGTCCGACTATGACCAGCTGCACCTGTCCGAGGCCGTCGTCGGCGACGCCGCGCACTTCATGCTGGAGAACCAGAACGCGATCGTGGCACTGAACGACGGCATTCCCCTGTACGTCGAGCTGCCTACCTCGGTGGTCCTGGAGATCACCTACACCGAACCTGGTCTGCAGGGCGACCGCTCCTCGGCGGGCACCAAGGCCGCCACCCTGGAGACCGGCTACGAGATCCAGGTCCCCCTGTTCCTCAACCAGGGCACCAAGGTCAAGGTCGACACCCGCGACGGTTCCTACCTGGGCCGCGTCAACGACTGATGCGTGCCCGATGAGCAACCTGGGCTCGCGCAGCAAGGCGCGCCGGCGGGCGCTGGACGTGCTGTTCGAGGCCGAGCAGCGCGATGTCGGCGTCGCCGACCTGCTGGCCGAACGGACGACCGATCCCGGCACTCACGCCTCGTCCCTGCCGCCGTACGCGGTCCAGATGGTCGAAGGCGTGCTCGACCACGCCGCCCGCATCGACGAGCTGCTCACCACCTACGCCCAGGGCTGGACCCTGGCCCGGATGCCCGCCGTGGACCGCTGCGTCCTGCGCCTGGGCACCTGGGAGGTGCTGTGGAACGACGACGTCCCCGACGCTGTCGCGGTCGACGAAGCGGTGGCGATGGTCCGCGACCTGTCCACCGACACCTCGCCGACCTTCGTCAACGGCCTGCTCGGCCGCATCATGGACCTCAAGCCCACCCTGCTGGCCTGAACCAGCCTGAGGCCGTGAGCCTGGCACCTGCGGCTGTGCGAAGCCTGCAGCAGATCAAGGACAAGCGCTACGCCGACACGTACCGTGCCGACGGTACTCCGGTCCATCTCGTCGGTGTCGAGTTCTCCAAGAAAGACCGCAACATCATCGCTTTCGACACCGAGACCATCACCGGCTGAAGGACAGCCTCACAGGCTGGCACCGAAGTCTTCGCGGAACTTGGCGACCAGGGCGTGCTGCCAGTCGCCGACCGGTTTGAGCCGTCCGTAGAAGAAGCGCAGGATCTCTGGTTCTTCGGTCCACTCCAGGCCGCCGACGATCCGACGGTTGGCGTACAACCAGTGGATCCGGTCCACGGCGTACTGCACCTGGGAGAGGGTGAAGACGCGCCGTGGCAGCGCCAGGCGCAGCAGCTCCATGTGGGCCAGGGGCTCGCTGCCGTCGGGTTCGCGCTGCTCGGACATCGTGCCGCGTTCCATGCCCCGCACGCCCGAGGCCAGGTAGACCGCGGCGGCCAGCGCCCCGGACGGGTAGTACCGCTGGTCGACGTGGTCGAGGAAGCGCATGGCGTCGACGTGGGCGCCCAGCCCACCAGCCGGTGTGACCACCGGGATGCCGCGACGGTCCATCTCGTCGACGAAGTGGGCGATGAACAACGGGCCCTGGTTGATCATGTCCTCGTCCAGGGTCTCGTCCAGCCCGACGGTGATGGCCTCCATCTCACGGACCGACATACCACCGTAGGTGAGGAACCCCTCGTACATCGGCACCCAGGCGCGCAGCGACTCGTAGATCTTCTGGTCGTCGGTGATGATGCCGCCGCCCCGGCCGAAACCGAGCTTGCGGGCGGAGAAGTAGATCACGTCGCACAGCTCGGACATGGCCAGCCAGATATCGGCCACCGACCAGTCGGCGCACTCGGGCTCGCGGGCCTTGACGAAGTAGAGGTTGTCGGCCAGCAGCGAGGCGTCCATGACCAGCGGGACCCCGCGCCGACGGCAGGCGTGGGAGACGGCCCGGAGGTTGGCCAGGGAGAACGGCTGGCCGCCGACCAGGTTGGTCCCGGCCTCGACCCGGAAGAAGGCGATGTTCTCCGCGCCGCGTTCGTCCGCCAGGCGCTCGAAGGCGGCGACGTCCACGTTGCCCTTGAACTTCTCGTCGCTGGTCACCGCCAGGCCGGACGGCTCGATCAGCTCGACGACCTCACCGCCGGCGGCGGTGATGTGCGCCTTCGTCGTGGTGAAGTGGTAGTTGGTCGGCACGACCATGCCAGGCTTGACGAAGCCGAGAGCCAGGATGTGCTCGGCGGCCCGGCCCTGGTGCGTCGGCAGGAAGTACTTCTTGCCGAAGACCTCCTGCAGCTTGGCGTGCAGCCGGGTGAAGGTGGCCGAGCCCGCGTAGGCGTCGTCGGCGGTGAGCATGGCCGCCTGCTGCCGGTCGGACATGGCGTTGACGCCGGAGTCCGTCAGCATGTCCAAGAACACGTCGGAGTTCTGCAGCAGGAACGTGTTGTAGCCCGCCTCCTCGACGGCCCGCAGCCGCTCCTCGATCGGCAGCAGGGTGAGCTTCTGGATGATGCGTACCTTGTGCATCTCCAGCGGGAACGACTCGCCAGAGAAGTAGGTCACCTTGGACATGGACGTCAGGGCCCTTCGGGTCGACGGCGGGGTCACGGTCGCACACATGGTAGTGGTCGTGGGTTCGCGGGCGGGACGGCGCTCGAGGGCCGGGGCCTGTATCGAGACTGCGACACGTGTACCAGGATCGGTACTCCGTAGGGCTTCTGACCGGTGGTCGGTGCGGGATACGTTGGCTCTCGACGGCGCGCACCGGCCTGGGCGCTCCGCGAGGGCGTGGCGAACGGGAGCGCACGGACGATGACGAAGACCTACCGAACGACCCTGGCCCTGACGGTCGCCGTGATCTCGGCGTTCGTCCTGGCAGGCTGCGGAGCGTCGGACGGTACCGACAGCGCGGACGGTCCGACCGGTGACGTCACGGCTGGTCGGGACGTGTCCGAGCCTGGACCGCAGCTCGACTGCGGCGAGGACCCGGGCGACCCGAGCGGCTCAGACCCTTCCCGGCTGGTCGGGGCCACAGACGCCGACAACCAGCCGGGCCGGTACTGGTGGGTCGGCGACAACCTGTGCGTGGCCGAGGGCACGACCATCGCCTTCGTCGGCGACTCGACCATCCCGGCCTACGTCCACCCCCTGGGCGGCTCGCTGGACCTGCGGTTCGCCACGGTCGTCGACCGGTCGGCCACCATCAGCTTTGCGGGCATCGACACCGGCGATATCGATATCGCGCTGCCGTCGACGTTCAACTGGAAGTTACACCACGAGGGGTTCGAGGCGGACGCGGCCTACGACGGGTGCTGGGGCGGCAACTGCGTGGGCGGGGTGCAGCTCAGCTTCACCGGGGACGGCACGGACCAGATCGCCGACACCGGTAACCCGAACACGGTGACCTTCAGCTTTACCGACGGGTCGGCCGGGACCATCACCATCTACAACGACGAGGTGGCCCGCACCGAACAGCAGGGCCGCGACACGGTCGTCACCCTCACCGCTGACGTGCTGTTCGAGTTCGGCAAGTCCGACCTGGTGCCCGGCGCGCGTCAGGAGATCGAGGCCCTGGCCGCCGAGATCAGCCAGGGCGCGACGGTCTCCGTGGACGGGTACACCGACTCCATCAGCGGCGACGACATCAACCAGCCGCTGTCCGAGGCCCGCGCCGCCGCCGTGGCCGATGTGCTGACCCAGACCCGCCCCGACCTGCGCCTCACGGTGGCTGGTCACTCCTCGGCCGACCCGGTGGCTCCCAACCAGATCGACGGCCAGGACAACCCGGCAGGCCGGGCCCTCAACCGTCGCGTCGAGATCACCTACCTATCGGGCTGAGGTCTGGCAGGCTTGGTCTGTGCGCCTGTTCCTCGCCGTCGTCCCACCCGCGGAGGTGCTCGACCACCTCGACCTCGCCCTGGCCGCCGCGCGTCGCGGCCCGGCCGGGACGGACGGGTCGGTGCGCTGGTCGGCCCGTGAGACCTGGCATCTCACCGCGGCGTTCTACGGCGCGGTGCCCGACGGTACGGTCGGGGCGCTCCAGCAGGGCCTGGACGCGGCGCTGGCGCCTCTGGCCTCATACTCGTTGGCGCTGCGCGGTGCGGGGGTGTTCGCGCACCGCACGCTGTGGGTCGGGGTCGGCGGGGACGTCGAGGCGCAGCGGCACCTGGCGGAGACGGCCGCGGGCGTGGCCGACGGTCTGGGCCTGCACCGCGACGAGCGGGAGCGGAACCGGGCCCATCTCACCGTCGGCCGGACCCGGGCCGGGACCCGCCCTGCGGGGCGTCGTCGCCGGTCCCGCACACCGCGTCAGGAGCCCGTCGCGCTGACCGGCATCGACGGGATCGTCCGGGCGCTGGCGGTCTACGACGGACCGTCGTGGACCGTGTCGTCGGTGTCGCTGATGTGTTCCGAACCAGGAGCCGGACGCGGCGGGGGACCGCGGTACACCACCGTGGCCGAGCTGGCGCTGGGCTGAGGCGTCAGGGGTCGACCGGCGGACCGGCGGCGACGAGCCGTCGCATCGTCGCCGTGGAGGCGTCTCGCGGGGCGAGCCGCATCAGGGCCTCCCGGGCTGCGGCGATGCCCGGGCCGCGCAGGTTGGCCAGGGCCCCGATCCGGCGCGAGGTCAGCTGCACCTGCCGGACCCGTCGTCCGCGGAGCGTCCGGTAGCGTTCCAGCGCACCGTCCGTCCCGGCCCGCAGCGCGAGCGTGACGGCGAGCGCGTCCTCGACCGCCATGGCCGCGCCCTGCCCCTGGTTCGGGGTCATGGCGTGGGCGGCGTCACCGAGCAGCAGCACGCGACCTCGTCCCCAGAACGGCTTGTCGAGCTCGAACAGGTCGTGGTGCAGCGGCGGCAGCTCCGACAGCGAGTCCACCAGCCGCCCGGCCGTGCCGCCGTGCCCGGCGAAGAGGGCCTGGAGCTGGTCGACCGAGGCCGGGGTCCGGGTCCCCGCGGGCGAGACGCGGACCAGGTAGTAGTACACCTGGCCGTCCCCGACCGGGACCACCCCGACCCGACTGCCAGCAGCCCAGGACTCCACCGCACCCGCCCCCACGTCCAGCGACCCGATGCCGCGCCAGCAGGTGTTGTGCGAGTAGCGCAGCCGCTCCGGGCCGCCGATCGTGGTCCGGACCGCTGAGCGCAGCCCGTCCGCCGCGACCACCGCGTCGAAGCTGCGCTCGCCTCCGGACCAGGTGACGGTCACCGCCCGGTCGGACTCCCGGACCACGGTGACCGGCGCACCGAGCACCACCTCGACCGCCGGGGGCAGAGCCGCGGCCAGCAGCGCGTGCAGCCGAGGTCGGGCGACCGCGTAGCTGGGGCCGTAGTTGCCGGCCAGGCGGGCCAGGTGGATGGTGCTGAGCGGACGTTCGCCCCGGCCGCACACCTCCATCTGGGTCAGCACCTGACCGTCGGGGCTCAGGTCCACGCCCAGCCGGGCGAGCGGCCGCACGGCGTTCGGGGTGAGGACCAGGCCGGCGCCGACGGCCTCGAAGCGGTCGGCCCGTTCCAGCACGGTGACCTGGTGCCCGTCGGCAGCGAGAGCCAGTGCTGCGGACAGCCCGCCGATACCGGCCCCGACGACGGCCACGGCGGTCATGAGCCCACCGCCGGACGGAACGCACGGCGCAGCTGCCGGTCGAGCAGGTCGATCTGCCCGGCGGCGTCCAGCTCGCCGCGCAGCCCGAGGACGAGGACGCCGAAGTACAGCGCGAAGTAGGTCCAGAAGGCGTCGTGCGGGTGGACGGGCTCGATCCGCCCGGCGGCCACCGCCGCCTCCACCCGGGCCCCGACCCAGGCGGCGAACTCGGCCATGCGGCGGCGGGACGGGCCGTCGGGCGCGGCCTCGAACAGCGAGCCGGACACCACCTGGCGGGACAGCTCGGGGTCGGCCAGGTAGGCCTCGTACAAGGCGGCGCTGACGTGCAGCAGCTGCTCGACCAAGTCATCGCCCGGAGGGCCGTCCCCGGCCCGGACCAGCGCCTCGCCGACGGTCTCGTCCAGCACCGTCTCGGCCAGCCGACCCATCGTCGGGAAGTGGACGAACACGGTCCCGACAGCGACCCCGGCCGCTTCGGCCACGTCCCGGGCTGTCGTGGCCGCGAACCCCTGGGTCGCGATCGTCTCGCGGGCGGCCGCCAGCAGTGCCTGGCGGGTGCGTTCCTTATGCTCGGAGCGTCTCACGCAGATGAGCGTACTCACTGAGTGCGCTCAGTCAACTACCCGACCGGTGGACGTTTCGTCCGGACGAGCCAGCCGAGGCATCGCTGATGCGCTCCGAACCGGGAGCCGGATACCTCCGCCACGCACCGGGTTGCTCGATCGCGGTGTCTCCGAGCGGGTGTGGCAGGATGGGGCCATGTCCTCCCGCTGGTCGTCGGTGCTTCCCGTGCGGTGCGTGCCGACACGTTCGGGCGTCTCGTGTCTCGACCGGGTGCACCGATTTGCCTGGCCCGCCGCCGGGCCGCACCGCTGACCGCAGGTCGGCCTCGTCCGCCGGTGGGCGCCACCAGACTCCGCCCCGTCGGGTACGCCCGTGCCCGCAAGCCGTTCCTGTCGAGCTGTTCGGAAGGTCCGTCATGTCTACCCCTTCACCCCTGGATACCGACGCGGTCCGGACCGCCGTCGCCGAGGCCCTGGCGGCGTTCGCGGCTGCACCCGACCTGGCCGCGCTGAAGCAGGCCCGCACCGCCCACCTGGGCGACAAGAGCCCGCTGGCGTTGGCCAACCGCGCCATCGGTGCCCTGGACCCGGCCGACAAGGCCGTCGCCGGCCGGACCGTCGGCCAGGCCCGCCAGCAGTTGGGTCAGGCGTTCGCGCAGCGCAGCGCCGTGCTGGAGGCCGAGCGCGACGCCCGGGTGCTGGTCGACGAGACCGTCGACGTCACCCTGCCCGCCCAGCGGCGCCCGGTCGGCGCCCGGCACCCCCTGGAGACCTTGTCCCAGCGGATCGCGGACGTCTTCGTCGCCATGGGTTGGGAGATCGCCGAGGGTCCCGAGCTGGAGGCCGAGTGGTTCAACTTCGACGCTCTGAACTTCGGCCAGGACCACCCGGCCCGTGGGATGCAGGACACGTTCTTCGTCGACAGCGGCACCGACGCCCCGTCCGGTCTGGTGCTGCGCACCCACACCTCGCCGGTGCAGGCCCGCGTCCTGCTGGACCGGCCGCTGCCGGTGTACGTCGCCTGCCCGGGCAAGGTGTTCCGCACCGACGCCCTGGACGCCACGCACACCCCGGTGTTCCACCAGGTCGAGGGCCTGGCCGTGGACCGGGGGCTGACCATGGCCCACCTGCGCGGCACCCTGGACCACTTCGCCCGGGCCATGTTCGGCCCGCAGGCGCGCACCCGGCTGCGTCCGTCGTTCTTCCCGTTCACCGAGCCCAGCGCGGAGATGGACCTGTGGTTCCCGCAGAAGAAAGGCGGGCCCGGCTGGATCGAGTGGGGGGGCTGCGGCATGGTCAACCCGGCGGTGCTGCGCTCGGCCGGGGTCGACCCAGAGGTGTATAGCGGGTTCGCCTTCGGCATGGGCATCGAAAGGACGCTGATGCTACGGCACGGTATTGCTGACATGCGCGACATGGTCGAGGGTGACGTTCGTTTCTCCACCCAGTTCCAGGCGGTGATCTAGGCCGTGTCTCCAATCTCGCCGCACGCTGCGGCACCTCCGGCACGCACGCCTGCTGCGTTGTCATCGGCAGTAGCGCTGCTACTGCTCTCCTCCTCCGCCTTGCAGTCGCACGCACCGGACGCGCCGCACTCGCGCGCCGAGATTGGAGACACGGCCACATGGTGCTAGTCCCTGTCGCCTGGTTGGGCGACCACGTCCAGATCCCAGAGGGCCTGACCGCCGAACGGCTGGCGGCCGACCTGGTGCGCGTCGGGCTGGAAGAGGAGGCCATCCACACCGGCGAGGTCACCGGACCCGTCGTCGTGGGACGGGTGCTCGACGTCACACCCGAACCGCAGAAGAACGGCAAGACGATCAACTGGTGCCACGTCGACGTCGGCGAGGACGCCCCGCGCGGCATCGTCTGCGGGGCCCACAACTTCGACGCCGGTGACTGGGTGGTCGTCGCCCTGCCCGGTGCTGTGCTGCCCGGCGGGTTCGAGATCGCCGCGCGCAAGACCTACGGGCACGTCTCCGACGGGATGATCGCGTCCGTGCGCGAGCTGGGGATCGGCGACGACCACAGCGGGATCCTCGTGCTCACCCGGACCGGGTTCGACGCCGCCGACCTCGTCGCCGGTGCGGACGCCCTGGCGTTGCTCGGCCTGGACGAGCAGGTGCTGGAGATCAACGTCACCCCCGACCGGGGCTACTGCTTCTCCATGCGGGGCGTGGCCCGGGAGTACGCCCACGCCACGGGCGCGGCGTTCACCGACCGCGGGCTGCCCGGTCCGGCCGAGCAGGCCCCGGTGTCCGGCGGGTTCGGCGTCGAGCTGGCCGACCAGGCGCCGATCGACCGGGTACCGGGCTGCGACCGGTTCGTCGCGCAGATCGTGCGTGGGGTGGACGCCGCGGCGCCGTCCCCAGCCTGGATGCAACGCCGCCTGGTGCAGGCCGGGATGCGGCCGATCAGCCTGGCCGTGGACGTGACGAACTACGTCATGCTCGACCTGGGCCAGCCGATCCACGCCTACGACCTGGCGGCGCTGGCCGAACCGATCGTCGTGCGACGGGCCCGGCCCGCCGAGCACCTGGTCACCCTGGACGGCCAGGACCGGGCCCTGCACGTCGAAGACCTGCTCATCACCGACTCGCCGGACGGGCAGCGCGGCGCGCGCGGTATCGGCCTGGCCGGGGTGATGGGCGGCCTGGAGTCGGAGACCGCTGAGGCCACCGCCGACCTGCTGATCGAGGCGGCCCATTTCGACCCGGTGAGCATCGCCCGCACCGCGCGTCGGCACAGGCTGTCGTCGGAGGCGGCGAAGCGGTTCGAGCGTGGGGTGGACACCCACCTGCAGCGGGTGGCTGTGGCGCGGGTCGTCGAGCTGCTCACCCGCTACGGCGGGGGGGTGGCCGACGAGACCGCGACCGATGTGGGCACCCCGGCCGCCCCGGCGACGGTGACGTTCAGCCCGCAGGTGCCGGCGCGGCTGGTCGGCGTGCCGTACACCGACGCGCAGGTGAGCCAGACGCTGGAGGCCATCGGCTGCCAGGTGAGCCAGCCCGCTCCGGACGGCCGGGTCCAGGTGACCGCGCCGACCTGGCGGCCGGACCTGACCGCCCCCGAAGACCTCGTCGAGGAGGTCGCCCGGATCCGCGGCTACGACGAGATCCCGTCCGTCGTGCCCGCCGCCGCCCCGGGCACCGGTCTGACCCGTTCGCAGCGGGTGCGGCGCGCCGTGGCCGACGCCCTGGCTGCCGACGGTCTGGTCGAGGTGCTCAGCTATCCCTTCGTCGGCCCCGACGCGTTCGACGCCATGGGGCTGGAGGCGGACGACCCGCGGCGCAACGCCGTCCGCCTGGCGAACCCGCTGGTCGACACCCAGCCCCTGATGCGGACGAACCTGCTGGCCACGCTGCTGGACACCACGCGGCGCAATATCGGGCGCGGCAATGTCGACATCGCGCTGTTCGAGCTCGGCCTGGTCACCGCACCAGCCTCGGAATCGACCGGTGGGCTGGTCGCCCCGGTGCGCGTCGGCGGCACCCGCCCCGACGACGCCACCCTCGGCACCATCCGCGGTGCCGTCCCCGACCAGCCCCGGCACGTCGCCGCGGTACTGACCGGTCGGCGCGCCCCGTCCGGCTGGTGGGGCCCAGGCCGCGAGGTCGAGGCCGGTGACGCTATCGCCGCGGCGCTGCACGTCGCCAGCATCGCCGGGGCCGAGCTGACCCTGCAGGCCGCGGCCACCGCCCCGTGGCACCCCGGCCGCTGTGCCGCGCTGCGCATCGCAGACGGCCAGGTCGTCGGGCACGCCGGCGAGCTGCACCCGAACGTCGTGACCACTTTCGACCTGCCCGCCCGGTCGGCCGCCTTCGAGCTGGACCTGGACGCGCTGCTGGCCGCGGGTGGCGATCCGGTGCAGGCTCGCCCGGTGTCGTCGTTCCCGGTCGCCAAAGAAGACCTGGCGTTCGTCGTCGACGCGTCGGTACCCGCCGCCCAAGTGGCAGCGGCCGTCCGCGAGGCTGCGGGGGAGTGGGCCGAAGACGTCCGCCTCTTCGACGTCTACACCGGCGTTCAGGTCCCCGGAGGTACCCGTTCCCTGGCCTTCGCCCTGCGTCTGCGCGCCCCCGACCGGACCCTGACGGCCGAGGACACCGCCAGCGTCCGCCGCCAGGTCGTCTCGGCCTTGGCGACAAGGTTCGGTGCCACACTGCGCACGTAGCTCGGCGCCTGTCGGCGGGTCAGGCACTTGACGACGTCTTGTCGATCTTGAGCCTGGGTCTCGGCCAGAAACATATGTGCCAGCATGAGACACATATCTCAAGACCGTGACACGAAACAGGCTCGAGGGCCTGGTGGGTGCTCTTGGCGAGTAGTAGTATCGCCACGACGGAAAGCACGGTGGGGAGTTGTCGGGCCTGCACAGCTAACCCTCCGCTGCCGTCGAACAGGAGACAGTTGTGGATGAACTGGTCAGCCGACCTCAGGCCACCGTCGGCGATGACAGGAAGGGACTCGCTGATGAACGGCACAGGAAATAGTCTGCAAGAACTGCTCGCGTCCACGCCGTGGAGTCGGCTCATGACGGCGTACAGTCGGGCGACAGATTTTCCCGAGATGGCCCGGAAGGTCGCGGACGGCACGGCCGACCAGGCGACGTTCGAACAGATCGCCGACGATATCGAACAGCAAGACACCCTGTTTCAGGCATCGCCATACATGGTAGACGTGCTGATCAAATTGCTCGACTGCCCCGAGGCGGACGTCGCGGCGATCTTGTCGATCCTGAAGACCGTCTACGTCGCTGCGCTGGACAAATATTTGTCCACTGACCACATCGAGGAACCAGAAATCTCGCTGGAAGACGACTTGCTCCCGCCGTTCGTCGATGAAGACGACGACGAAGAACTGTTCGAAGAGTGGGATTCTGATAACTGGTTGTACTGGCATCAGCTGTGTCTCGGGTCCATTGAGGCAGCGCGAGAACGGATCGAGTCATACAAAGTCGACGGTCCGGCGGGTGACGCCGCGCTGGTGTTCTTCGAGGCAGCACCCTTGGGGCACGACAAGAGCCAACAACAAGTAGAGGAAGCGCTGGCTCGGCTACGTTCGGCGCCGCGCACGTAGACTTCCGGCAGGCTGCCGACTGCGAGGTAGCTGATGAGTAATTATCGACTCAGTCGTGTTCCGGCTCCGGAGTTCCGCCGCGCGTTCGACACCACGGGCCTGCGCTTCTTCCCAGACGAGGCCGAAGCCAAGATCGAAGTTGACTCGTTCCAGTTTGCCATCTCGTTCAGCCTCGATGATAATGGTCATGTCGCACCGGAACATATGGCAGCAGCACGTGAGATCCTGGATCAGATCGGTGACCTGGATGCCATCGCAACGCGCGACATCGACGGCAAGGAGGAGGATGGAGAGCTGGCCGTCGTGATCATCCTCTCCGAGGACGAGGTCGACTTCCGATATTACGCAGTGGCATGGAACTCTGATTGGAGCGAAGTGTTCGCTCGGTGTGACGACGGTACGTGGGTTCACCGAGGAATTCGGAAACATCAGTTCCCCTGATTGCTGGCAGGGGAGTGCGGGCGGCAGAGGTGATGGGTAGTGGCGAAAACGGATCAAGGAGACCGGTCGATGAACGACCCAGAAACACGCCTGCAGGAGTTGCTTGCGTCCACGCCGTGGAGCCGACTTTTTTCATTTGGCGGTCGGGCGACGAATTTTCCGGAGATGGTTCAGAAGGTCGTGGACGGAACGGCCGACGAGGCAACATTCAGGAATATCCGTTACCACATCGAGCACCAGGATACTCTCGAACAGGCTTCGCCCCATATGACGGATGTGCTGATCGAACTCCTCGATATGCCCAGGGCAGACCGCGCATCCGTCCTATCGATTCTGGAGGATGTCTATGCAACTGCCGTGGGTGACTATTTATCCAGGGGCCGCCCTGAGGCACCGGCAGTCCCGCCAGAGGACGATCTGCTCCCGCCGTTCGTCAGTGAAGACGACGACGATGCGATGTTCGAGGACGCGGATTTACTAAATGAACTGTGGAACAGGAGCTCCCACCACTGGTCCCAGCGCTGCCTCGACTCCATTGAGGCAGCACGAGCACGGATCGAGTCGTTGTCCTCTATCGATGGCCTGGTCGGCGATACCGCGCGTGGGTTTTTTATGAGGCTGTCGTTGTTGGAGCCGCAGATGTGGACGAACTTTGTCGCCCCTCAATTTCCGGCCCCAGAGGGCAAGTCTCCGCTCGACCTGGCACGTTCGATGGGCTGGCAGGACGTGGTCGATTACCTCGAGCAGGAGCATGCTCGGCGCAAGGAGGGCGATCAGTGAACAGTTCAGAGGCACGTTTGCACAAACTGCTCGTGTCCGCTCCGTGGAGTCGACTCATGATGCCCTACGGCCGGGCGACAGATTTTCCGGATATGGCCCGGAAGGTTGCGGACGGCACGGCCGACGAGGCGACGTTCAAAACAATCCGCTGCAGCATCGAGCATCAAGACACGTTGTGGCAGGCTTCGCCCTACATGACGGATGTGCTGATCGAGCTGCTTGACCATCCTGAGGTGGACTGTGCGGCTGTCCTATCAATTCTGAAGGTGGTCCACAAGGCCGCCGTCAACTTCTATCCGGACTCCCGCGCCGACGGGCGAGAAGTTCCACGGGAGCACGACCTGCTCCCGTTCCTCGGCGAAGACGACGAAGATATCGTATTCGAACGATACTTCGAGACGGAGAATATCGAGCACGGATACTACCAGCACTGGCGGTGTCTCGACTCCATCGTGGCGGCCCGGGAACGGATAGAGTCGTTCTCCGACGCCGCCGGCCCGGTCGGCGACATCGCCCGAGCATTCTTTGGCACAGAAGACGCCATACAGGTTCCGGTCGAGAGCTGAAACCCGCTTCCCAGATGCTGCGCCGTCTGATCGCCGACCTAGCCGACCCGGAGGTTCTTGTCGTAGCGATCACCTGACCTCGCAGCCTTCGGCCCCCGCCCAGCGCCCCTGATCGCCGGTGCGACACTTTCACCCCACAACAGCACTTCCAAGAGTCGTTCTGGGCTGTAAAAGTCTCACCCGCCGGTGGGGCGGGCAACGGGCGCCC
>WRMB01000031.1 GCA_009777345.1 Micrococcales bacterium
GGGGCGGTGGGGCTGCGTTGAAGCTGCTCAACGGGCCTCCAGCCCGCCTTCGCTGCTCCGCCTTGCCAGCACACCCGTCTGATGACGCTCGTGACGGCGCAAATCGGTGGATCAGGGCTGAGGACGGTGGGGACAGGTGCCTACTGTCCTGCACCGCGCGGTCAGGGTCGCCGTCGCGAACGGCCCGTCAGACTGTCCGTCCCTCCCGGCTCACCGGCCCGGCCGGATCGTCTCGGTCCAGACGACCACCTGGGTGGTGGTACGACCGATACCGGTCGCCGCGGAGAACCGGTCGAGCAGCCCGCCGATCGTCTTGGCGTACCACTCGGTGTAACCGATGACCAGCGGCCGGATCCCCGAGCTCAACGACGACTGGTTGAGCACCGCAAAACGTACCTGCCAGGCGCCGTCAGGCGTGGTCCCGACGACGGTGAGCGCGACGTGGTGGGAACCGAGGTAGGCGACCGCGAGGTTCCCGGTGCGCCCCGCCGTGAGCGCGGCCGAGCAGACCCGTAGGTACTCCACCGCCCCGGCGAGACCGGTGAGGTCGTAGTCCGCGCCGAACGGGAAGCCCGGGTCGCTGCTGGACGCGCCGACGGTCAGGGTGCCGTCAGCCGCCATGGCGCTCAGCTGCTCGCGCAGCCAGGCGTAGTGCCGGTGCTCCCGCAAGAGCCGCGTGAAGGCGTCGCCCGACGTGAACCGCCGGGTGTTCCCCTTGCCGCACAGCCACTCGACACCGAGCTGCCAGGGCGTCATCGTGCGCTCGGGCCTTTCGAGCAGGACGACCGCGTCGGGCCGCACCACCGCCGCACCGACCCGACCCATGACGGCACCGTCGACACATCCCACGTCGACGTCCTCCGCCACCAGCCACCCCTTCTGCACCGACGCCCCACGAACAGGTCCGTCCACAGTCTCCCACGCCAGCCCTTCCCATCCACAGGCGTTCTGCTGACCTCCAGGTCGCACCGAGGTCGTCCTGGAAAACTGCTGGGCGGACGGGCGACACCGGGTCACCATGGAGGCATGGGAACCAAGCACATCGCAGACAAGCTCGTCAGCTGGGCGTCGATCGTCGACGCGGCCACGCTGGAGCAGGCCAAGAAGACCGCACAGCTGCCGTTCGTCTACCCGCACGTGGCGCTGATGCCGGACGCCCACCTGGGCAAGGGCGCGACGGTCGGGTCGGTCATCCCCACGCTCGGGGCGATCGTCCCGGCGGCGGTCGGGGTGGACATCGGCTGCGGCATGATCGCGGTGCGCACCCAGTGGACCGCCGACCAGCTGCGGGCCGCCGGTCCGCTGTCCGCCCTGCGTGAGGGCGTCGAAGCGGTCGTGCCGGTCTCGGCCGGAGGTTACAACACCACCCTGACCAGCACCGCCGCCGCACGCGTCGGCGAGCTGGAGGAGGCCGCGACCAAGGCCCGGTTCGACCCGGACCAGACCGCCGGGAACTGGCGGCTCCAGCTGGGTTCCCTGGGTTCGGGCAACCACTTCATCGAGGTGACCGCCGACGAGACCGACCAGGTGTGGCTGTTCCTGCACTCGGGGTCCCGGGGTGTGGGCAACAAGATCGCGCAGCGGCACATCAAGGTCGCCGCCGAGCTGGCCCGCAAGTACTGGATCACCCTGCCCGACCCGGACCTGGCCTACCTGGCGGAAGGCACCGACGAGTTCTGGGCCTACATCCGCGAGCTGCGGTGGGCCCAGCACTTCGCGCGGCTCAACCGCGAGGAGATGATGGACCGGGTGGTCGAGGTGATCGGCGCTCTCATGGGTGAGGACGTGGTCGAGGCCGAGCGGATCAACTGCCACCACAACTTCACCGAGTCCGAGCACCACTTCGGCAAGGACGTCTGGGTGTCCCGCAAGGGCGCGATCCTGGCCGATGCCGGACGTCCGGGCCTGGTCCCCGGGTCGATGGGCACGGCGTCGTACGTCGTCGAGGGCCTGGGCGACCCGGTGTCGCTGTGCTCCTCGCCGCACGGCGCCGGACGCGCCTACTCGCGCAACGCCGCCCGCAAGGCGTTCACGTTCGACGACCTCGACGCCGCCATGACCGGCATCGAGTACCGCCGCACCGACGCCTTCGTCGACGAGATCCCCGCCGCCTACAAGGACATCGACCAGGTCATGGCCGACGCCGCCGACCTGGTGCGGGTGCGCCACACCCTGCACCAGCTCGTCAACGTCAAGGGAGACTGACCGCTGCCCGGCCCGCCGAGGGACGAAGTTCCGGGCGAGGGACGAACCAAGAAGCTCGTCCCTCGCCCGGAACTTCGTCCCTCGGCATCCGGTGGCAGTGGCGATGACCGCCGCGAGCACCCCGGACACCAGATGGTATTCTCTTGGTATGACCGCCAAGATCGCCGTGAGCCTGCCGGACGAACAGCTGGCGTCGATCCGTCGCGCCGTGAAAGAAGGCCGGGCCGTGTCGGTGTCGGGCTTCATCAGTGCCGCCGTGGCCCGTGCTGAGCGTGAGGACAGTCTGGCTCAGCTGCTGGACGATCTGGACCGCGAGCTGGGTCCGGTCGGCCCGGACGACCTGACCTGGGCGGACGAGGCTCTAGGCCTGAGATGAGGGCCTCTGAGACGAGAGACGTGGTGCGCGGGCTGACGCTGGACACCGGTGCGCTGATCGCGCTCGAACGGGGGAGCGCGAAGATCCGTGCCTTGCTGAGCCGGGCGACCGAGAACCAGATCGCCCTGGCCGTCCCCGCCGGGGTGGTCGCCCAGGCTTGGCGCGGCGGACCGCGCCAGGCCCGGGTGGCACGCCTGCTCGGTGACCCCAAGGTCCACGTCGTACCGCTGGACGACACCACCGCCCGCGCCGTCGGCCTGCTCTGCGGGCGCAGCGGCCACCCGGATGTGGTCGACGTCCATGTGGTGCTGCACGCCAGAGAGCACGACCACACGGTCGTCACCTCCGACCCAGACGACCTGTGGGCCGTCGACCCCGGTCTTGCGCTGGTGGTCGTGTAGCGACGGCGCGACGGGTATCCGTTTGGGCACCGCACGCCCAGGGCTGTATCCTCGTGCCTCGACCCGCAAGGGTCCGGCGCCCGTGGCTCAATGGATAGAGCACCTGACTACGGATCAGGAGGTTGGGGGTTCGAGTCCCTCCGGGCGCGCTTCGCTTGTGAACTGCGCGAACGTTCATCTTCTTGGCGCTCGTGACGTCCTGCTGCTTCGCGGGTCGTGGCCGATCAGCCACGGCGTCGGACAACTGGGCGAGCGCGTCGGCTGCACGGCTCAGTGCGTCGTCGTGAGGCCGGGCGTACAGGTTAGCGACGCTCGCCGCACCGGTGACCCAAGACGCTGGCGCTGTTCGAACGCACCTGGGACGCAGCGCAGCCCACCCTTCGACAGAAAGGGGCCGTGCAAGATCGGCCCTGGGCCCGGCCGATCTTGGCATCACCACCGGGTATCTACGACAGCCGGTCTGGTTAGCGTGCCTCCTGATCTGGGCGCGGCTTCCTGCGGACCGCCCGCTCAGGGTGATCCATGGCGTCGATCAACTGTTCGACCAGGGCTGGCTGCTGGTCCAAGCGGGCCTGCGCCGCCGTGATGACGACTGCCGGCTCGAAGACCAGAACCCCGCCAGCCTCCTGACGCACCAAGTAGCGGTCTGTCGTCGCGATCTTGGCCAGGCTCACCCGACGCCGACCGTCCAGCTCGACCAAGGTCTCGGTGCTCACGGCGTTCCTCCAGTGTGTACGGGTACTCATGAACAGTACCCGACCGACACCACAGGGGCAATGGGGCATCTGGTGTGATGGTCCGTTAGGGTACTGGCATGTCCTCCGAACTCGGCCTCGACCCGGTTGCTTCCGACTTCCTGGACGACCTGCACCGGCTCCACTCGTCCGCTGCTGACCGCGTCGAAGATGCGCTCGACGCCCTCGAAGCAGACCCCGGCGCCGCCGAGCACCGTCGCCACCGTCTCGTCCTACCCGGTGACGGCCGAACCGTCTGGGGTTTCGTCGCCAGCGGACACATGATCCTCTGGCGCGAGACCGACCAAGCCCCCCACGTACTGCACATCAACACCATCTTCTAGCCGTACATCCCCCTGTGGTGCCAAACCGAGCGCGGCCTAGACAGCTGATCTATCGACAACGCTGTGACCTGCGGGATGGGAAAGTAGAACAGATATACGGCGGGCGGGCTCAGCCTGCTCGCAGGTACGTGGTTACAGCGTTGGACGCGGGCCAGTATGACGAGACGTCCCTGAGACGCAAGTAGGACGCACAGCGGGTCTTCATGGCTGCAGACCCGGCCCAACCACGAAAACCCGTACCCCGCTACCCGCCGGAGCAGAGGGCAAGGTCGGCCCCACCCGCTGCCTGGCAGCCTGGCTGGGCCGCCTCTGACCCCAGCCTCAGGTGCTGAGCAGCACCTCGCCGGTGCCGGAGCGCACCTGGGCGCGCGGGGTCTCGGTGAGGTCCAGCTCGACGACGAGGCGGGCGACGTCGGACGCCGTCTGGAAGACGTAGCGGGTGTTGGTCAGCTCGAGAGGCTGGGTGCGGGCCCGGACCAGCCAGGGGTGGCGGCGACGCAGGCCGAGCAGGTCCTGGTGGAGGCGGAAGGTACGGGCCTGGGCGTCCGACCAGGCACCCGGGTCGGGGGCGGGCGGGAACGGCGGGCGCACCGCGTCGTCGCCGCCCCAGCCGTCGGTCTTCTCACCGGTCCAGCCCAGCTCGTCCCCGGCGTAGAGGCTGGGTATCCCGGCGACCGTGGCCAGCACGACAATGGCGAGCGCGGCGGCGTCCGGGCCGACCTGGCTGGTTATCCGAGTGACGTCGTGGTTGCCGACGAAAGTGTTCGGCACGAACGTGGCGCAGAACTCGTCGTGGCGTCGTAGCGCCCAGTCCAGCTCGAAGAAGTTACGGTCGGCCAGCGACGACCAGACGGCTTTCCACAGCTGGTACTGGGTGAGCGAGTCCACAGTCGACGTCCGGACGAACTGCGGGTAGTCGCCGTGGATCACCTCGGCCAGGAACCAGGTACCGGGGTGCGCGGCCCGCACCCGGGGCAGGACGTCGGCCCAGAACTCGGGGTCCACGGCATACGCCGCGTCCAGGCGCCAGGCGTCCACGCCCCGGGCGGTCCAGCGGTCCAGGAACCCGACGGCCCAGTCGCGCACGGCCGGGTTGGCGTGGTTCAGCTCGACCAGGCCGTCGTGACCCTCGAACACCGCCGGGCGCGGACCGCCGGGCGCGTCCCAGTCGATGCGGAACCAATCGGCGTACGTCCCGTCCGGGCCCTCGGCGAGCGCCTGGACGGCCAGCCTGTGACCAGCACTGACGTGGTTGAGCACCCCGTCCAGGCAGATCCGCACCCCCCGGTCGTGGGCGGCGGTGATCAGGGCGTCCAGGTCGTCGTCGGTGCCCAGGCGCGGGTCGATATGGTCGTGGTCGAGAGTGTCGTACCCGTGCGTGGCCGAGGCGAACACCGGGCCGAGCAGCAGACCGTTGGCCCCCAGCGCGACGACGTGGTCCAGCCAGGCGGTGACCTGGTCCAGCCGGTGACGGTCGGCCGCGTCCGCCGCGGCGGGACCCGCGGGACCGGCCCAGTCCCGGATCGGCGCCCCGACGAACCCCAGCGGGTAGACGTGCCACCAGATCACGTGGTCGGTCCAGCCCATCTGTCCTCCTGTCAGCCGCTATCTCTTACCTATGCTACTCGCATGGGTTTCTTCAGCGATTTCTTCACCGTTCCGCCGCCGAGGACGACAGAAACCGAGGCCAAGCATCGCACCGCACGGTGGTTCGCGGCAGCACCGTGCCCGAGTCACGGAACCACCAGTCTCGAGCCCGGGTACATCGCAAGCAGAGACGAAAGCCATGTCCCCGGAGACTACTTCAGGCCTCTTTCGCAGAAAGACCTCTGGGAACGCATCTCGAGGAACGACGCCCGCCTTGATCGAGGGGAAGAGGTACACGCTCTGGTCTCGATCCTGTGCCGTCAGTGCGGTCGCATCACCGGAACGTTCTTGGCCAGCCACGATCCCTCGTGACCGGGGAGACCGCGGCCGCGTCGGGCTTCTCAAGGTCGGGCGAGCCGCCGCAGCAGCGCCAGCGCCTCGGTGTGCGTCGGCGGCAGCAGCACCTGCCAGATGCGCACCGGGTGCCGGGTGGCCGCGCTGACCCGCATCGGGACGACCCGGGCCATGATCGCCGCCCGCAGCCGGACGGTCTGGGTCTCCAGGTCGGCGGTGCGGGCGGTGAGCACGGCGGCCACCCCGGTGCCCAGGGCGGCCATCGGCTCGGCGGTGCCGAACACAGCGCGCAGGGCCGCACCGACCGCGGCGGACCGGGCGGCCCGCAGCAGCGGCGGCACCGCGTCCACCGCGACGTCGACGACGGTCAGGGCGTGCGTGGTGCGCACCGGGGTGCCGTCGCGCTCGGCGGCGCCGTACGTCTCGGCCAGGCGCTGGCCGAGGTAGGTGCCGCTGGGCAGGCCGGTCGTCGGGTCGACCACGCTGCCGGACACCACCAGGCCCGCACTGCCGTCGGCCCAGCCCGTGGCCAGGGCGCGCAGCACGTCCAGGGGCGGGTCGGCGTCGGAGGTGCGGTACAGGCAGACCAGGTCGTCGACGGCCTCGCCGACGCCGACGCCCGCGTCGGCCCGGGCCCGGCCCAGGTCTTCGGCCGCCTCCAGCGCGGCGGCACCGGTCGCCACCGCGCGCGCCAGCGGGTCGACCGCGGGGTGGTACCAGTCGCCAGGGCGCAGCCAGACCGACTCCAGGCTCGCCGCCTGCCACCGGTCGCGCAGCGCGACGGACTCGTCGGCGGGTACCTCGGTGGCCATGACGACTGAGAGGCGACACGCCGGGCCGCGTGACGCGCCCAGACTCCGATGCCTGGGTAGTTCACCCGGTGCCCGGATTATGGCACGCTAGGAAGTCGCGACGACAGGAGCCAGGACCGGTGGCTATCGAAGGGCTGCAACGCAGCGACGCCGAGCTGTTGGCCACTGTCCGGGCGGGCGACGCCGAGGCGTTCGGGGCCCTGTACGACCGGCACGCGGTCGCCGCGCTCACCGTCGCCAGGCAGTACACCGACTCGGCCGCCGACGCCGAGGACGTCGTGGCCGACTCCTTCACCGCCGTGTACGACGCGCTGCGCCGCGGCAAGGGCCCGACCGAGGCGTTCCGGGCCTACCTGTTCACCGTGGTGCGCCGGGTCGCGACCGTGCACCGCGACCGTGGCCGTCGGGTGCAGGCCACGGACGACGTCGCGACCCTGGAGGCCAGCGCCGTGCCGCTGGCCGGGGCCGACGCCCCGGCGCTGGCCGGGTTCGAGTCGACCGTCGTCGCCCGGGCCTTCGCCACCCTGCCCGAACGCTGGCAGCTGGTGCTGTGGCACACCGAGGTCGAAGGGCTGGCCCCGGCGCAGGTGGCGCCGCTGCTGGGGCTGTCGGCCAACTCGGCCTCGGCCCTGGCCTACCGGGCGCGCGAGGGGCTGCGGCAGGCGTACCTCACCGAGCACCTCGCCGACGGCCAGGACGACCGGTGCCGACCGGTGGTCGACAGGCTCGGTGCCTACGTGCGCGGCGGGCTCGGGCCGCGCGAGTCCCGCAAGGTCGGCGAGCACCTCGACCAGTGCCCCCGGTGCACCGCGCTGTACGCCGAGCTGGGCGACGTCAACCACGGGATGCGCACGATCGTCGCCCCGCTGGTGCTCGGGATCGCCGGACTGGGTGCGCTGGACCACCTCTTGCCGGTCGGCGGTGGACTGGCGCTCGGCGGGCTGCCGGGGCTGATAGGAACCGGTGCTGGCGGCTCGGCCGGGTCGGGGGCCGGGTCGGCGGGAGCCGCCTCTGGTCAGGTCGCGGGGGGCACGGCGTCGTCGGTGCCGGTACTGGGTGCGGTCGCCGCGGCGGTGGTGACGCTGGTCGTGGTCGCGGCGGTCGCGGTGTACGCGCTCAGCGGGAAGCCTCCGTCGTCGGCTGCCGCCGCGGTCCCCACCGGGACGGCCCCGCCGTCCGCGGCCCCGTCGGCCCCGCCGTCGCCGGTGTCCGACGAGTCGTCCGAACCGGTGGTCGACCAGGTCCGCGACTCTCTGGCGCCGCTCCCGTCCGACGAACCAGTGGTCGACCAGGCCCGCGACTCTCTGGTGCTGCTCCCGTCCGACGAGTCGTCCGAACCGGTGGCCGACCATCCGGTGTCGCCCCCGTCCGACCAGGTCGCGTCTGCCCCGGCCCGCGTCGTGGTGACGGCCCGCGCACCGGTGACGCTGGTCACCGACCGGACCCGGACGCTGGCCCTGGACGTGGCCAACGTCGGAGGCTCCACCAGCCGGGCGAGCGTCGTGGTGCACCTGCCGTACGGGGTCCACCTGGGTGGGCCCTCGCCCGCCGGGTGGACCTGCCTGCCGCGCGGCCTGACCACGATCGGCTGCACCGCCTGGCTGGACCGGCGCACCAGCCTGCCGCTCGACCTGCCGCTGGGCACCCGGGCGGACGTCACGCCCCGGACCGGGCTGATCACCATCGTCTCCGCACCGTCCAGCGGCCGCATCGTGGCCGTGCCGTACACCATGGTCCGGCCCGCGACGCTCGTCGTCACCCCGCCCGCCGACCTCGGTCCGCTGACGCAGGGCCTGGTCACCGACCTGCCGCTGACCGTGACCAACACCGGTGGGCTGGCGTCGGCACCGGTCGGGCTGGACCTGACGCTGCCGACCGGGGTCGTGCTGGGGGGCGCGGTCCGGGGCGACGGCTGGACCTGCACCGACACCCGGTGCACGCACGACGGCCTGGCGGCGGGTGCGTCGGCTGTCCTGACGGTGCCGCTGACCGGTACGTCCGGGGCCTCCGGCGCTGTCACCGTGACGCCCGGCGCCGACGACGCCGACGCCGCGCCTGTTCGGGTCCCGGTCCAGGTGGCGGCGGACGTGACACCGCCCCGGGTGTTCGACGGCAACGTCCGGGTGGTCCAGGTGGGGGCGCCGCTGCTGTCGTGCACCACAGACCCGGCCTGCCCGGGCCACCTGGCGGGCGCGACCGACAACAACGGCCTGCCGATGACCCCGCTGGACACCGACCCGCCACCGGGCATCCGGCCCGCCCTGCCGGTCTCGTCGTCCACGACGCTGACCTACCCGTCCGGCCAGAGCGTGCTGTGGGCCGGGCTGTACTGGTCGGCGAACGCCGGACCGGACGATACCTGGTCCACCGACCGCACCGTGGTGCAGCTGCGCGGGCCGGGCGGGAGGTACCAGCCGGTCAGCGGCACCATCACGGTCGACGTCACGGACAGCGCCGGGCGGAAGTACTACCAGTCGTTAGCCGATGTCACCGCCCAGGTGCAGACCGCCCGGGCCGGGACCTGGTCGCTGGCCGACGCGGCGGTCGCCGCCACGGCCACCGACCCGGACCCCACCTACTATGCGGGCTGGGCGCTGGTCGTGGTCTACGGCAACCCCAACGCCGTCGGCTCCCGCACGGTGACGGTGCACGACAGCGGGCAGTGGATCGGCACCGACAGCACCCAGACGGTGCTGAGCGTCGCGGCGGTCCCCGGGCGCCAGGTCACGGTCGGCGCGGTCGCCTGGGAGGGCGACGCCGCCAGCACCGGCGACCGCCTGCTGCTGGACGGCACCGCGCTGACCCCGGTGGGCGGCTCGGCCGACAACGCCTTCGACTCCACCGCCGCCGGCTGGGGCCACGTCAACTCCCTGGGCGTGGACGCCAAGGCGTTCAGGCCGGTCACCGCCGCGTCCGCCGTCGTCACCCTGACCGCGTCGACGAGCGGCGACCAGTACCTGCTGGGTATCGTCACCGTCACCGTGGAACGCTAGCCAGACGGAAGGAACCACATTGGGTACCACGCAGGTCAGGAGAGCGGCGGCCGGGCTGGCGTTCGCCGTCGGGTGCGTCGGTCTGGCGGGCTGCGCCGACGACAGCCCCGCGGCGACGGTGTCGCCCTCGGTGACAGCGCAGTCCGACCCGGCCGCCGATGACGATATCGTCGACCCGCTGCTGGACGTCGCCACCCAGGTGCGGGACGCGCTGCGGGACGAGGACTACGCGACCCTGGCCGCCCTGGCCAGCGAGGACGAGAAGGTGGTCTTCGAGCCCTACTCGTACGTCACGGACGAGTCGTTCCGGCTGTCGCCGCAGGAGATCAGTCGGCTGGGCACCTCGAACAAGGTCTACACCTGGGGGGCCTACGACGGCAGCGGCCATCCGATGGAGCTGTCTTTCGCCGACTACCGGGCGCGTTTCGTGTGGGACCGCGACTACACCACCGCCCCGTCCTTCGCTGTCGACGGCTACCTGGTCAGCGGCAACTCCCTGCAGAACCTCGCGGAGCACTTCGGCCCGACAGCCCGCTGGGTCGAGTACTCCTTCCCTGCCACCGAGTCGGCCGAGGACTGGGACCCGGACGACTACGCCCCGCCAGGTATGGACTGGTCGGCCCTCCGTCTGGTCTTCCGCGAGACCGGTACGGACTACCGGCTGATCGGTATCGTCCACGACGGCTGGACCATCTGACCCGCTGGTCTCTGCGCGGTGCGAGGTGCGGGCTCATGAACCTGCACCTCGTACGGCGCTGTCGTCAGGGCCGGTGAGTGGCAAAGAAGTCGCGCAGCAGCGTGGCACACTCGTCCTGACGAACCCCGCCGACGACCTGCGCCCGGTGCACCGCCCGGCGGTCGCGCACCACGTCCCACACCGACCCACAGGCCCCCGCCTTGGGGTCCCAGGCGCCGAGCACCAGCCGCGGCACCCGGGCCAGGATCACCACCCCGGCGCAGGCCAGGCACGGCTCCAGGGTGACGACGAGGCTGCACCCGTCCAGCCGCCACGTACCCAGCGTCGTCGCGGCCTGACGGACCGCCAGCACCTCGGCGTGCGCTGTCGGGTCGCCGGTCGCCTCCCGGGCGTTGCGTCCCCGCCCCACGATGTCCCCGTCCGGTCCCAGCACCACAGCCCCCACCGGCACGTCCGAGGTAGCCAGGGCCGCCCGCGCCTCCTCCAGCGCCAGCCCCATGGCCTCGTTCTCACGTTCCGTCGCCCGCACCGTCCCACCGTCCCTAGACAAAACGGCCCTGACCTGCAATGACACAGGCCGGGCCGTCTCGACACGCTCTGGCGGTAGCGGTGGGATTCGAACCCACGGTGGACTCATCACCCACACACGCTTTCGAGGCGTGCTCCTTTGACCGCTCGGACACGCTACCGCCGGACAGAGTACCCGAGCCTGCGCCGGTGGCCCAACCGGTTCGGCGGCCGCCGTCGTACAGGGTCTGCCTGTACTCGGAGCTCGACAAGAGCGGTGCGTAACGGGCGCAATGGTCTGCCGCATTTTGCAGAGAGCTTACCGGACACTGTTTGAGGCCGGGTGGCTCCTTGGTGCCTCATGGGGCGTCAGCCGGCGGCGCAGCGCTCCAGGAGGGCGGCGACGCCGTCGTCGGCGTTGGACGGCAGCACCTCGTCGACGACCGCCCGGACCGATGGGTGGGCGTTGGCCACGGCGAACGAGCGGCCTGCCCAGTGGAGCATCGGCAGGTCGTTGGGGGCGTCGCCGACGGCCCAGACCGCGGCGGCGTCGATCCCGCGGTCCGCTGCCCATGCGGCCAGGGTGCGGGCCTTGGTGACGCCGCGGGCGGCGATCTCGCCCAGGCCGTCGGCGCCGGACGACGACGGGGTGGCCAGATCGCCGACCGCCGCCGCCACCCGGGTGGTGAACTCCTCGGGTGGCCCACAGTCCGGGTCCAGGACCAGCAGCTTCAGGGTGGTCGCGGGCAGGGCGTCCTCGATGCGGTCCACGCACGGGCTGCCCGGCGGCACCGGGTGGTCGGAGACGAAGCGGTGCTCGCGGGCGAACCCGTCGGCCGCCTCGGTGGCGAACCGCGCCGAAGGGCCGAGGTCCGAACGCAGCTGTGCCACCAGCGCGGCGACCAGGTCGGCGGGCATCCCGTGCTGCTCGACGACGGTCAGCGTCGCCACGTCCACCACCGACGCTCCGTTGGCGCAGATCGCGGTGCCGTGCGGGCCGACCAGCCCGGCCAGCGGGGTGAGCCAGCGGTGCGGCCGGGCGGTGACGAACACCACCTGGACCCCGGCGGCCTCGGCGGCGGTCAGCGCCGTGACGGTCCGCGGCGAGACCGACAAGTCGGGTCGCAGCAGCGTCCCGTCCAGGTCGGTGGCCAGCAGCCGCGGACGGTCCATAGCCGCCCATGATCCCACGCACCGCCACCGGTTAGGACTAGTCGCACGGGACAGCGACGGGTCCGGGCGCTACGGTCAAGACGTGACCGCACCAGAGCTCGACGTCGAGCACGACACCGACCAGGCGCGTGTTGACACCCCTGGGCCGATCGTGGACAGCGGCACGTTCGCGACCCTGTACGCCCTGTCCGACACCCAGGTGCTGCGCCGCTACCGGTCCGGCCGGGACGCGGGCGGCGAGGCCCGGCTGCTGACCCACCTGCGCGCCCACGGTCTGCCCGTCCCGCAGACCGTCCACCTGGGCGGCCCGGACCTGCGGGTCGAACGGCTGCACGGTCCCACGCTGCTGCAGGGCCTGGTCTCCGGCGAGGTGAGCATCCGGCAGGGCGCCGCGCTGCTCGCCGACCTGCAGGCCCGGCTGCACGCGGTCCCGGTCCCGCCGGAGCTGGCGGCGTCTCCCGGCGCACCACCCGGGTCGGTCGTCGTGCACCTGGACCTGCACCCGGGGACGGTGGTGCTGTCCGAGGAGCACGGTCCGACGGTCGTCGCCTGGGGCTCGGCCCGTCTGGGCGCCCCCGCTACGGACCACGCCTGCACCGCGCTCGTCATCGGCGAGGTCGCCAGCGACACCGACGAGGAGTACGCCGCCGCCGCCCGCGCCTTCCTCGCCGCCTACCTGCGCGCCTGCCCCCGGTTCAACCCCGACTGCGTCATCACCGCGGCGGCGCACCGTCGTCGTGACCCCGGCCTGTCCGCCGCCGAACGCGACCTCATCCCCGCGGCGCAACGCCTCGTGGCCCGCCTGCTCGGCCTGACCCGCTGACGCCAGGTCCGGGTCGCTCGTCCGCCGCTCCGCCTGACGCCGAACAGGTTGCTCAGCCGACGACCCACCGCCCGGTCTTGTCGGAGCCTGCGCGACGGAGCAGCGACGCAGCGGTGAGCTTGGCCAGCCGGCGTTCCACGGTACGCGACGACCGACCGACGACAGCGGCCAGCTGGACGATGGTGAGGGTTCCGTCAGCGGTGAGCCGGGCGAGGATCGTGCGGTCCAGAGCGTCGAGCCGCAGACCGCTGCCAGATACACCGTCATTTGCACCGCCACTTACACCGTCATCGGGGGTGTCGGCGACGTCGCGGTACTGGCGCAGGGAGTGCTCGATGATGTCGAGCATGAACGTGATGAAGGGGGCGGCGTCGATCTCGGGGTCGTGGGAGACCTGGAGGGCCTGGTAGTAGTCGGCCTGGTGACGGCGGATCAGGGTCTCGGTGGGCAACCACTCGAACACCGGGTGCCACCGGCTGAGCATGAGAGTCTGCCACAGCCGTCCGATGCGGCCGTTGCCGTCGCGGAACGGGTGGATGTACTCGACGAGGAAATGCACCGCGCTGCTGACGACCAGCGGGTGCTGCTCGGCGGTGCCCGCCCACTCGAACAGCTCGGCGACCAGCCGAGGCACCTTGCCCGGCCGTGAACCATGGTGCAGCACCTCGTCGTCATCGTTGACGATGGCCACCTCGACCGTCCGGAACGCACCCGACTCGGCCACCAGGCCGCGGGTCAACAGCCCGTGCGCACGCAAGAAGTCGTCCACCGAACCCGGGTCGAACGAGCCGAGCACCTCGTAGGCGGCCAGAGCGTTCTCCACCTCCAGCACGTCACGGGCTGGGGCGTAGACGATCTGACCGTCGGCTACTGCACCGACCTGTGCCAGCGTCAGCCGGTTGCCCTCGATGGCCGTGGAGGAGTGGACCGACGAGATGCGGTTGGCCCGCCGCAGCCGCACCAGGTCAGCGGCCCGTTCCTCGCTGATCTTCACCCGTTCCAGCAGTGCGTAGATCTGCCCGACCTTGTCGAGCCAGGCTGGCTGGTCCGTGAAGAACGGAGGAATCACCACAGGCTCCTGGCAGAGCGTGCCCTCGCGCGTGGCAGCCACGCTCGGCCTGTGCTGTCGTAGGGTGCCACCGGGTCCTCCGCCGACCACCCTACTGGGTGGTCACTGACCAGCAAGTGTTAGTCGATGTAGT
The DNA here is from genome assembly GCA_009777345.1 of Micrococcales bacterium. Classification (GTDB taxonomy): domain Bacteria; phylum Actinomycetota; class Actinomycetes; order Actinomycetales; family Cellulomonadaceae; genus Cellulomonas. Next base: position 14,209 of record WRMB01000031.1, read on the forward strand.
ACACTCATTTCATGAGTGCGCGCGGAGGTTCGACGTCGACGCTGTCGGTCTCGCTGCCGACCGACGTGGTGGACGCGCTCAAGGTGCGGGCTGGGCCTCGGGGTGTCTCGGCCTACGTCACGGAAGCCGTCCGGCACAAACTGGCCATGGAAGGCCTCGACGAGATCGTGCAGGACTACGAAGCCACCCGCGGCCCTGTCGACCAGACGCTGGTCGACAGGTTCACGCACGACTTCTTCAGCAACGACCCAGACACCTGATGAGACTCGCCTCCCGCTCGGTCGTCCTCGACTCTCAAGGACTGTCGCTGCTCGTCGACCGCGACCCGGAGATGACGGCCTTGTCCTGGCTGCCCGACGCGCAGAGACACCCGTGGTGGTCTCACCCGTGACGATCGTCGAGGCTGTCCACCGTCGCACCGACCGGAACCGTCTGGACTGGTTGCTGTCACGCATGGTCGTCGAGCCCGTGACCGTCCACGACGCCCGAACCGCTGGTCGCGGCGCTGGCGTTGCGTCTGCCCGGTCCTGTCGTCGTCGTCACATCAGATCCCGACGACTGGAACCGACTGGTCGGCGACCGGGTCCGCCTTCATCTGGTATGACGCCTCGGAGGTAGACCCATCGATCTCACCCGGTCTTGACTGGATGCAGTCCGGTAGGGTCGGCCCATGGCAAAAACGTCCTACCTGGCCCGCCTCAGTTACGGTGTCCTCGCAGGCGCGCTCCTCGCGACAGGCTGCAGCGGCAGTGGTGGCAACTCGGGCGCGGCTTCAACCGCCCCCGTGGTCGCAACTTCAGGATCCATATCTCCTGCGTCTCCCGTCGAACCGGACGAAGCGACTACACCGCCCGCTTGGGAGGGTCTTGATGACACCACGCCGCAGAGGCTTGAAGGAGAGGCCGGAAATGCATATGACGATAATCATAGTTTGGTAGGCTCTCGCTGGATATATAGAGGAATTTTGTTTACAGTGCCTTTAGTTTCTGTTATTGATGGCGATTATGAAAATGAAGGTGGGCGATGGCTCCTGGCGGACGGGGCAACGCTAAGGGTATCGACAGTTCGTCTTCAGCAGGGCGACGGTCCCAGTTCCAGTCGGGACCCTAATGATATTCAGGCTGCTGGCAATTACACAGATCTTTTTCTTGCCACAAACCCAGACGATTACGGCTCTGTCCTTTTGAACGTATGTATCACAACAGAAAGAAGTATGAAGGAAATGGAGGGTGGTGGAACTTTTGTGTTTACAATCGAAGGCGATAACGTTCCTGGCGGGGCGGCATATAGGGCTAAGGCGGGACTTGATTTAGAAGTGGTACCAAACTAATTATTGCAGTGGCCAAATGGTCGCCGATATACATAGCAACATCGGAGAACGTGGGGGTAGAAGTAGTGTTGTGCTTTCCGCAGATGGTGCAGGAATCCCTGGCCGATCGGTTCTCGGGGCTGTAGCAGGACTGAATCTAGTAGCGGTATCAAACTAACGCTGCACGCTAGTCGCAACCGGACTATTCCCATCAGCATCCATCAATAAGACCCGGCCAATAGCCGAACCATCGGCGAAGTACTGTGTCCAGTTTTGCTTCCGAGGCCGGGGGCCCAGCCCCAGAGATAGTCGCAGTCGTATAGATAGTCGCAGTCGTCGTATAGCCCAACACCGGCACGGAAATGCTCATGGGGCGTTACCATCCAGCACTTCCTCAAACTGCGGTCGCCGCGGTTCAGGGTCTATGTCAGAAGTCCCAGTCGGAGTCTTCGGTGTTGACGGCCTTGCCGATGACGTAGGAGGAGCCGGAGCCGGAGAAGAAGTCGTGGTTCTCGTCGGCGTTGGGGCTCAGGGCTGCGAGGATGGCGGGGTTGACGTCTGTCTCGTCGCGGGGGAACAGGGCCTCGTAGCCGAGGTTCATCAGGGCCTTGTTGGCGTTGTAGCGCAGGAACTTCTTGACGTCCTCAGTGAGGCCGAGGGCGTCGTACAGGTCCTGGGTGTACTCCACCTCGTTGTCGTACAGCTCGAAGAGCAGCTCGAACGTGTAGTCCTTGAGCTCCTGGCGCTTCGCCTCGTCGACCAGCTCCAGGCCCTTCTGGAACTTGTAGCCGATGTAGTAGCCGTGCACCGCCTCGTCCCGGATGATCAGCCGGATGAGGTCGGCCGTGTTCGTGAGCTTGGCGTGCGACGCCCAGTACATCGGCGCGTAGAACCCCGAGTAGAACAGGAACGACTCCAGCATGGTCGAGGCGACCTTCCGCTTCAGCGGCTCGTCGCCCCGGTAGTACTGCAGCACGATCTCGGCCTTGCGCTGGAGGTTCGGGTTCTCCTCGCTCCAGCGGAACGCCTCGTCGATCTCCGGGGTGGAGATCAGGGTCGAGAAGATCGACGAGTAGCTCTTGGCGTGCACCGACTCCATGAACGCGATGTTCGTGTACACCGCCTCCTCGTGCGGCGTCAGCGAGTCCGGGATCAGCGACACCGCCCCGACGGTCCCCTGGATGGTGTCCAGCAGCGTCAGCCCGGTGAACACCCGGGTCGTCATCGTCTTCTCGGCCTCGTTCAGCGTGGCCCACGACGGGATATCGTTCGACACCGGGACCTTCTCCGGCAGCCAGAAGTTCCCCGTCAGCCGGTCCCACACCTCCGCGTCCTTCTCGTCCTCCAGCCGGTTCCAGTTGATCGCCTGGACCCGGTCGACCAACTTCAGCTTAGGGTGAATCACAGCACAACCTCCGACGAACCGAGTGGGACAGTGGGGACGGTTCCTACTGTCTTATTGCTCTTGGTCACCAACGGGACAGTGGGGACGGTTCCTACTGTCCCGCCCCCCACTGGGAACCGTCCTCACTGTCCACCGCGATCGACCGATGTCCGGCGCAAGCCGGACGAGCCGTCTCCCAGACTTCTCCCCCAAAGACGAGCGGACAGACCAAGGAGCGGGTGGGGGCGTCCGGTTGCGGCGCTGGCACCGGGCTTGGCGGGAGACCGGCGCAGCCGGGCGAGGGACTGCGTCGCAACCGGACGCCCCCACCCGCGGCCCAACCCGACCAGCCACGACCGATCTCACAGCATGCACGACACACACCCCTCCACCTCAGTCCCCTCCAACGCCATCTGCCGCAACCGCACGTAGTAGATCGTCTTTATCCCCCTCCGCCAGGCGTAGATCTGGGCCCGGTTGAGGTCTCGGGTGGTGGCGGTGTCCTTGAAGAACAGGGTCAGCGACAGTCCTTGGTCGACGTGCTGGGTGGCCTCGGCGTACGTGTCGATGATCTTCTCGTAGCCGATCTCGTAGGCGTCGGCGTAGTACTCGAGGTTGTCGTCGTCCATGAACGGCGCCGGGTAGTACACCCGTCCGATCTTGCCCTCTTTGCGGATCTCGATCTTCGACGCGATCGGGTGGATCGAGCTGGTCGAGTGGTTGATGTAGGAGATCGAGCCGGTGGGCGGCACGGCCTGGAGGTTCTGGTTGTACATGCCGTGCGCGGCGACGTCGGCGGCCAGGGTGCGCCAGTCGTCGGGCGTGGGGATCGGCACCCCGGCGTCGGCGAACAGGCGGGCGACCCGTTCGGTACGCGGCACCCACTCACCCTCGATGTATTTCGTGAAGTACTCGCCGGTCGCGTAGGTCGAGTCCGCAAAACCGCCGAACGAACGGCCGCGCTCCTGGGCGAGCAGGTTCGACGTCCGCACCACGTGGTAGGCGACGGTGTAGAAGTACATGTTGGTGAAGTCCAGACCCTCGGGCGAACCGTAGTGGATGCGTTCGCGGGCGAGGTACCCGTGCAGGTTCATCTGGCCCAGGCCGATGGCGTGGCTGGACTCGTTACCCAGCTTGACGGAGGGCACCGACTCGATGGCGGTCTGGTCGGACACGGCGGTGAGCGCCCGGACCGCGGTCTCCACGCTGCGGCCCAGGTCGCCGCCGTCCATGGCCAGGGCGATGTTCAGCGAACCGAGGTTGCAGGAGACGTCCCGGCCGACCGTGGCGTACGACAGGTCCTCGTTGTAGGTGGACGGGGTGGCGACCTGCAGGATCTCCGAGCACAGGTTCGACATGGTGATCTTGCCGGCGATCGGGTTGGCCCGGTTCACCGTGTCCTCGAACACGATGTACGGGTAGCCCGACTCGAACTGGATCTCGGCCAGCCGCTGGAAGAACTCGCGGGCGTCGATACGCGACTTACGGATCCGGGGGTCGTCGACCATCTCGTGGTACCTGGCGCTGAAGTCCACGTCGGCGAACGGCACCCCGTAGACCCGTTCCACGTCGTACGGGCTGAACAGGTACATCGGTTCGTTCCTCTTCGCCAGGTGGAACGTGACGTCCGGGATGACGACGCCCAGGCTGAGCGTCTTGATCCGGATCTTCTCGTCGGCGTTCTCCCGCTTGGTGTCCAGGAACCGGTAGATGTCCGGGTGGTGGGCGTGCAGGTAGACCGCACCGGCACCCTGCCGCGCGCCGAGCTGGTTGGCGTAGGAGAACGAGTCTTCCAGCAGCTTCATCACCGGGACGACGCCCGAGCTCTGGTTCTCGATGTGCTTGATCGGCGCGCCGTGCTCCCGGATGTTGCTCAGCAGCAGCGCCACCCCGCCGCCGCGCTTGGACAGCTGCAGGGCGGAGTTGATGCCGCGCGCGATGGACTCCATGTTGTCCTCGATGCGCAGCAGGAAGCAGGAGACCGGTTCGCCGCGCTGCGCCTTGCCCAGGTTGAGGAAGGTCGGCGTGGCCGGCTGGAAGCGCCCGGAGACGATCTCGTCGATCAGGTGCAGGGCGAAGTCCTCGTCCCCGTCGGCCAGGGCCAGCGACACCATGGTCACCCGGTCTTCGAAGCGTTCCAGGTAGCGCTGCCCGTCGAACGTCTTCAGGGTGTAGCTGGTGTAGTACTTGAACGCACCGAGGAAGGTGGAGAACCGGAACTTCTTGGAGTACGCGAACTCGAACGCCCGGTGCAGGAACTGGTTCGAGTACTTCGCCAGGACCTCCGGGTCGTAGTACTTGTTCTCGACCAGGTACTCCAACTTTTCGTCAAGATCGTGGAAGAAGACGGTGTTCTGGTTGACGTGCTGCAGGAAGTACTGCCGCGCCGCCTCACGGTCGGCCGCGAACTGGATCTTCCCGTCGGCGTCGTACAGGTTGAGCATCGCGTTGAGCGCGTGGTAGTCCAGCTCGGACTGCTCGTTGCGCGGCTCGGTGATGACGGTCACGTGGTCCTCTGTCCGGGCGCTGGGCGCCCTGCTCGGCGGCCGCTGGCCTGTGTGGGTGCCAGCCGGGCCGGCGCGGTACTGTCCGGGCGCCGGCCCGGGGCGTTGGTCTCCGCGGGTCCAGCAGGTGGCGGACCCCGGCGGAGGTCTAGGCGACGGACGAGGTCCTGGCCGCGATAGCGGCGATCTTGTCCGGCCGGTAGCCCGACCAGTGGTCGCCGCCGGCCGTGACGACCGGGGCCTGGAGGTGGCCGAGCGACATGACGTAGTCGCGGGCGTCGGCGTCTTCGCTGATGTCTACGACGGTGTAGTCGTGACCGGCCCTGTCGAGCGCGCGGTAGGTCGCCGTGCACTGGACGCACGACGGCTTGCTGTAGACGGTGATCGGCATCGATACTCCTCTGTTCCGTAGTCCCTGACGGGGTACTGGCCTGCTTCGGGTGCCCCCAGCCACAGCCCCTGCCGCTCAGGTTCCTCCCCCTCTGGTGTCCTCCTGAGCGCGCTACCGGACCGGCGGCGAACTCCGTCAACACTACACCTAGTGGTCGAACTGGCAACTCACCACTAGGTGTTGTGCTTACACCGATGTGGTTTTCACCCTGTGCACAACCTCGTCCACCGGACCGACCAGGCTCTCACCAGTGCTGACGTCCGCCCTGTCCACACCCCCGCGGGACGACGCGCCGACCGCAGCGGCGTGTCGTCCACAGCCTCGTCCCCCGTTCGGCCCGACGGAGACATGTCCAGGGCTGTCCTACCCGAGTGACAGCAAACCGAGCGGGGCAACTTACGGCGTCGCGGTCGAATTTGCCCCGCCCAGTTAGATAGACTTGCCCTATGACAAGTTCGGGCCGAGGAGGACGTCCCGGCCGCCGGGCGGTCTTCGAGCAGTTCGCCGCCGCTGTCGCCGAGCTGGAGTCCCTGGGTGGCCTGCCCGCGTTCGACGACACCGCCGACCTATGGCACGACCTGTGGCACATGGAGGTGCACCACTCCACTGCGGTCGAGGGCAACACTCTGGTGCTGCGCGAGGTGGAGCAGCTGCTCGACCAGGGACGTGCCGTCGGAGCCAAAGATCTCAAGGACTACATGGAGGTGCTCGGCTACGCCGAAGCGTCACGCTGGGTATTCGAACAGTCCGGGCACGCGCGGACCGCTCACGGCGACCGGCTGGTCACCCTCACCGAGCTGCGGCAGCTGCACCATGTCGCCATGACACGAGTCTGGGAGGTCGCCCCTAATCCCGCCGCCGAGCCGTCTGAGGCCCCAGGCAGCTTCCGGCGCCACGAGATCGCGGCGTTTCCCCGCGGCATGAAGCCACCGACGTTTCCCATCGTTCCCGCCATGGTCGACGCCTGGCTCGACGACGTGAGCACGTTCGGCGAGGACGTCACAGCAGGTCGGCTCTCGCTGGTCGACGCTCCTGGTCGGCTGGCCCAGATCCACGTGGAGCTCGAACGTATCCACCCGTTCCTGGACGGCAACGGCCGGACCGGCCGCCTGGTGCTCAACCTCGTCATCGGCCGGCTCGGCTGGGCACCCGTCGTCATTCTCAAGAGCCAGCGGCAACGCTATCTCAACGCCCTCATGAGGGCCGATGCCGGCGACCATTCCGCCCTGGCCGAGATCATCGCCCGTGCCTCGGTCGCCAGCCTGCACCGCCTCCTGCCACGTCTGGCCGAGACCACAGACCTGGTCCCACTGCGCGCCCTTGTCGACGACCGCATCTCCCTGGACGCCCTGCGCCGCGCCGTCGCCCGCCGTCGCCTCGACGCCACCATGGACGCTCACGGTACCTGGCGCTCCACCCGCGCCGCCGTCGACCAGTACCTCACCACCCGGCACCGTCGCACGACGCACGGCGCCGATCTGCCCTCTCCCTGAGATCTGACCACCTGGACCATATCTGCGTTCAGCACCTGGCGATGGGTGCCACAACCCCGACCGTCGATTCGAGACTTCTGTCGCGGATTCGAGAGTTTAACTCTCGAATCCGCGACAGAAGTCTCGAATTGATGCGACGCGCCGGTCGGCAACCCCGGCGTGAAAGTGTCGCACCGGCGGATCTCAGATCCGTCCGGTTCGCGTTCCGAGGCGAACGCGCGTCACGAGAGGGCGTTCACCCACCGGCACCAGACGTCGTCGGTGTCGGCATCCCCCATCTCTGAAGGGAACGGGACGATTTCTAGAGCCGTCGCTGGGATGGTGGTGCTGAACGTCGAGGTGACCCAGCGACGGTACGGCTCGTTGGCCACCTGGCGATCTGGTTCGGGTTGAGGAGGCTGGTGCCAGTCCTCGTTCCAGCAGATCTCGTCGTAGCCGATGGCGACGAGCCGGAGGAAGTCGACAGCGTCGTCGCCCAGGACGCACGTGAGGAGCGACCCGCTTCCCGAACCCAGATGAACGATGCGGGTCCGCCCGTCCGGATCCGCCCAGAGCGCTGCCTGGGATCCGTCAGAACCCGTCCTGCAGAAGGGCCAAAGCCTGGGCGGCCCGTCGGGGAAGTCGTGCAGCTTCAGGCCGAACCACGCGGTGACACAGTTCTCCACCCCGTCGGACGTGCACCCATAGAGCATCAGATTCGTTCCGGGACCCCTCAGCCCCTGAGCGGACAGATATCCGAACAGCTCCCCGTCGTCACGTCGTCTGACGAACCCGTTGTCGTCCACCCATTCGAAGAGCATTCGAAGGGGATCAGGAACGTCGATGCCTAGCGGAACCCGGGACAGCAGCGACGTGACGAACTCGCCCATGGGCAGAGCCTATACCGCGGTAACGGAGTCGGGCGTGCCGTTGGCCGAACAGCAGTCGACACGTGCAAAGGTCCGGCAGCCCGGCACCCGCCGGGCACAGAGCGGATACGGCCACCGGTGCTAGTGCTGGGCGGTGGCTCTCACGTCCTTCCCCCGGCCGCCGATGGTGAGACGAAGAGCACATGAGGGAGAGCGTCGTGACCGGTCAGGCTTCGGCCACGGACCTGTACGCGCTCCTCGGCGTGCCGTCCGACGCCGACGCCGCGGCTATCAAGACGGCCTACCGTCGCCGGGCCCGGGCGCTGCACCCCGACCGCAACCCCGACGACCCCGCCGCGGACGAGAAGTTCTCCGCCGTCCGCGAGGCCTACGAGGTGCTGTCGAACCCCTCCCGCCGTCAGGAGTACGACCAGCACCGGCGTCGACCCCGACCTCCCCCGGCGGCCCGGCCGGCACCCGCGGCCCGACCGGCCTACCAGCCTCCCAGCCGCGACCGGCCCCACCGCGGACACCCGGTTGACGGGCGTCGTCTGGAGTTCGACGTGGTGGCGCGACCACCGAGCACCCCGGACCTGTCGCGGCTCGACCGGTGGAGCCGCGGGGCTGGTACCGCGGCAGCCGTGGTCGTGGTCGCCACGACCGTCCTGGGGCGCCGCGGCACCGGCGCGGTCAGCACGGGCGGTGTGGTGCTGCTGACGCTGGCGGTCCTGACGCTGCTCGGGCTGCTGTTCGTCCGCACCGCACGTCCACGCCGGGGACGGCTGCACCTCGTGGTGGGCCCGGGGTCGTTGACCTTCCCGGCCCGGCGGGGGTGGCGCTGGTTCGGCCCGACGGTCCGTCAGGTGGCGCTGGTCGGTCTGCTGGGGGCGGGGCTGGCGAACGTCGGCAATGCGGCCCTGGTCCTGTTCCGGGTCTGGGGCCCGTGGAACGCTCTGGTCCTGCTGCTCCTGGGCGCGGTGGTGGTGCAGCGGGTGGTGTCGGGGTCGGTCTGGTCGCTGGTGGGGCGGCAGGCGCGCGGTCGGCCACCCGAACTGACGATCACCGCCGAAGGCGTCGGCTACGTCAAGGGCTCCACCTTCTGGTCGTGCCGCTGGTCCGAGCTGGTCGAGATCGGCGCGCCGACCCTCACCGGTGCCACCCGGCTCACCACGGTCCGGTCCCGGGTCCGGCTCGGCGCGCACCGCCTGGACTCCGACGCCGGGCTCGTCCTGCAGGTCCTCGCGTTCTACGCCGCCAACCTGGCCGCCCGCCACGAGATCGGCACCGGCGCGGTGACCCGTCTGCTCCGCGGCGACTTCGACACCGTCTGAGTCGCGCGTTCTTCCAACGTGGTAGAAGAACTCTTCGAAGACGCGAGTTCTTCACCCCACCAGGGCGCGCAGCTCGTCGCGGTCCTCGGGCAGGCCGTTGTAGCGCAGCACCTCGTGGAGGTCGACGTTGAACGTCCAGGCGGTGGGGGCGTCGACGATGGCACGGATCGCGGTGCGCTGCCCCGGGGTCAGCGGGGTGCCCTCGTCGTACCCGCGGCGGGGGAAGACGACGTCGAGCAGGGCCCGGGCGATGGTGACGGCGTCGGAGGCGCGAGCGTCCTGCAGCACGGCGCAGACCTGGTTGACGGCCTGGTCGGCCAGGGCGGGCGGCAGCTCGGACAGGGCAGTGGCCGCTGCCGTCGCGGCCGAGCCCTCGGCGAGGTAGCACACCCGGTAGGCGTCCAGCTCGGTGGAGGTGAGGGCGTCGAGCACGGTGTCGACGGCTTCGACGGCGGCGTCCCCGGCCAGCCGGATCCAGGTACGGGCCGCAGCGAAGCGGACCAGCGGGCGCGGGTCGCCCAGGTAGGCCCGCAGCACGTCGAGCACCCCGGGTCTCGTACCGGCCACGCCGAGGCACAGCAGCAGCTCGGCCAGCTCCCACAGGTCCCGGCCTGCCTGGACGGCCTCCTCGTAGACCGGGACCAGGTCGCGCAGCGTCTGGTCCGCCTCGGCGCCCGGGGCGAAGGCGATCAGGTGCAGGGCGAGCCAGCGGGCCTTGTTCGGGACGGTCGGACCGTCCAGGACGATCTGCTGCCAGGCAGCCAGGTTCTCGGCCAACGACCGGTACACCTCGACGTAGCACCCGGCGTCTCCGGCAGCCTTGACCGCCTTGCGCAGGGGACGACCCTCCAGGTCGGTGACGATCTGGCGGACCTGGGCAGCCAGCCAGAAGGAACCGGACCCGGAGGCGCAGTCGGCGACGAACTCCAGCAGCTCGCGCTCCAGCGCGGTACCGCGGTGCACCCCGTCGGCCAAGATCCGGCACAGGAACCGGACGACGGGCCCGGTGACGTCGTACACGGTGTTCTGGTGCAGGCACTCGCCGTACAGCTCGTAGAAGGCCCACCGGGCGACGGCACCGCCCGGGACGGCGACGGCCGTGAGGTAGCGCGGGTAGTCCTTCGGGTCAAGGAAGCCGTAGCACGAGTCCAGCTTCTTCCACTTCACGTCGTCGACCCCGGCCAGCGCCGCGGGCTGCTCCATGGACCGCCAGCGGGCGACCTCGACGGCGAACTCCCCCAGGTCGGCGGAACGGCGGTGCTTGTACTTCCCGATCTTCACCGTCGCCCGGGGCGTGCCGTCCGGGTCGAGCAGCCGCCACTTCTCGACGGCCTTGCCGTCCAGACCGGGCCGGACCGGCCCCTCGGCGATGGGCGTGCCCTCGGCGTCGAAGGCCCGCCACCACTCGCCGACGACCGGCTGGTCGGCCGTGTCCTCCCCGGTCAGCCTGGCGACGAACGCCGTGTACCCGGGGTTGCGCCCCTTGAGGGCCTCGCCGACGACCACCTGCTGGCTGGGGCTGACCACGGCGGCCAGCGTGCCGTCCTCGCGCCACCACCGTTCTTCGACCAGGGCGCCGTCGGCAGTGACCCGTTCGACCTGGCGCGTCCCGTCGTCGTAGAACCGCCGCTCGGCGACGGCGCCGTCGTCCAGGACCTCCCTCTCCTTCTCGACCACCCCGCGGTCGTACTCCCGGGAGATCCGCACCGCACCGTCGGGGGCGAACACCTGCTGCTCGGACAGGCGCCCGTTGGTCAGCTTCTTGGTGCGCACCGCGCGACGGCCGTCGACCAGCTCGACCTCGACCAGCCAGGGGTTGTCGTCGTTCTCCCACCACGTCCACGTGCCGGTGGGGGTGCCCTCGTCCAGACCGAAGCGCAGCCACCCGTCCAGACCGGGGACCCAGGGGACGTCCGCCGGGACCAGCTCTGGGCGTTCCGGTTCCTGGCGCGGGTCGGTGATCCCCGCGGACGGGCGGTCCGCGGCCCGCAGCCGCTGGGCCAGCGCGTGGAGCCCTTCGAAGTCGGCGTGCTCGGCGGCGTGGGCCGACGTTCCCGCACCGTGGGCGATCAGGGTCTCGACAGCAGCGTCGTCGCCCTGCCGGGCCGCCGCCAGGAGCGGGTTGCTCTCGCTGTCCCCGTCCTGGTCGATGCTCGTGAGCCGACCGTCCGCGTCGTGGTAGCCGACGGTGACCAGCACGCCGTCGGTGTCCCAGGCCAGGCGCGGCCCGCTGAAACGACCGGCGCCGCTGTCCCAGCGGACCGCCACCCACCGTGGCACGCCCGGGGCTGGTTGCTCCGTGACCACCATCGAGGCGCCGCCGGTCCGGTAGACAGTCCGCTTCGGCTGGCGGGTCACCAGCAGCAGGCTCGTGGTGGCGGGGACGGCGGCCGGGCGGTCCGGCGCCGGGTTCCCCTCGGCGTCCACGTGCCGACCCTCGTGGTCGTGCAGCGTCTCGGTGACCTGGTACCCCGCGTCGTCGTACTCCTGGTAAGAGCTCTGCACCGTGTCGGCGATCCCTCCGAGGACCGACTGGGACGTCGGGTTCGCCGAACGCCGCTGCCGCACCAGCCTGCGCCGACCCCGCTCCCACACGTTGTCCCAGGCCACGGTCCCGTCGTCGTGGAAGGAGCGGCACTGGCCGTCGAGCTCGCCGTCGACGAACCCGACGTCGTCGGTCAGCCGACCGTCGGGGGTCCAGAACCGCCAGCGGCCCGTCCGCCCGGTGGGCCCGGTCTCGCCGAGCTGCCACCCCTGCCTGTCGGTGTTGTCGAACCAGTCGTCGTCGGTGACGAACCGGGCATCTTCAGGGACGGAAGCGGGACGCTGCGGTGCGGTCATGCCTCTTTCTAGCATTCGCCCGCCGCGCGAAGGACGGCTTTCGCGCACTGATCTCGTCACATGTTTATCAGGCCGAAACAAGCGTGCCAGGCCGAGACAAGACCGACCCGGGCGACCCGGCGCGCTCTCGACGGTCGATCACCCGGACATTCGGCGCTCGCCCGAACCGGGCGCACCAGCCCGCGGCGGGCACCCAGGGGTCGCGCCAGGTGTCCCCCGTTCGGTCCAGCCGACAGGTACGGCGACACCAGCGGTGCGGCAGTTCCTATATGGGCTGTTCGGGTGAGCCGGAATGGTCTGGGTTGTCCGAATTCGTCTGGGCAGCGACCATCGTTGCGGCTCCTATTGCGACGAGTCCCAGCGCGACGAGAGGTGCGACCGTGGCCCGAACGACACCCGAGCACGATATAGCCCGTGACCGGGAGGCGGCCCGCCGCCGCCGCCTGGCACGGCTGCTGGTGGTGCTGCTGCTGGTCCAGGGCTGGCTGGTGGTCCGTGCCGTCCAGGGCCAGCCGCCGATACCTGCCCTGCCCGCGGTGGACCCGCTGTTCCTCGTGCCGATACTGTTCTTCACCGCGCTGCTGCTGATCATCGTGGGGACGCAGGTCGGGTCGGCCCGTTCCCCCCACCTGGTCTACCGGCCCGAGCAGGTGGACGTGCGGCTGGACGAGGTGATCGGCATCGACCCGATCATCGAGGACGTGCGCCGCTCCCTCGACCTGTTCTGGGCCCACCGGACCTTCGCCGACCGCACCGGGGGGCGTCCGCGCCGCGGGCTGCTGTTCGAAGGGGCACCGGGTACCGGCAAGACGCTCACCGCCAAGGCGATGGCGGCCGAGGCTGGGGTGCCTTTCCTGTTCGTCTCGGCCACGTCGTTCCAGTCCATGTACTACGGGGCGACCGCCCGCAAGATCCGGGCCTACTTCCGGGCGCTGCGCAAGGCCGCGGCGAAAGAAGGCGGGGCTATCGGGTTCATCGAAGAGATCGACGCTATCGCCATGGCCCGCGGCTTCATGCCGGTATCGCGCTCGACCGGCCCGGCCGCGTCGGCTCTGGGCCCAGACAAGGCCGTGACGGAGCGGGCCGTCTCCGAGGGCACGGGCGGGGTGCTCAACGAACTGCTGGTGCAGATGCAGTCGTTCGACGAACCGCTGGGCACCGACAAGCTGCTCAACCGTCTGGCGGCCGCGGTGAACCTGCTGCTGCCCGTCACCCGGCAGATCCCGATGCGTCGCCCCAGCCGGGCGCCGCTGCTGCTCATCGCCGCGACCAACCGGGCCGACGCCCTGGACCCAGCCCTGCTGCGGCCCGGCCGGTTCGACCGGCGGCTGACCTTCCCCGAACCGGACGTGCACGGTCGGCGGGCCCTCATGGACCACTTCCTGGCCCGACGGACCCACGAGCCCGAGCTCGATGAGCCCTCGGTGCGCGACCGCCTGGCCGCCGCGACCAACGGCTGGACCCCGGTGATGATCGAGCACCTGCTGGACGAGGCGCTGGTCAACGCCATGCGCCGCGGCGCCGAGGCCATGAGCTTCACCGACGTGACCCAGGCCAGGATCACCGAGATGGTCGGCCTGGGCCAACCCGTCACCTACACCCGGGCCGAGCAAGAGCTGATCGCCACCCACGAGGCCGGGCACGCCGTCGTGGCGCACCTGGTCGCGCCGCAACGGGTGCTGGAGGTGGTGACCATCGTCAAGCACGGGTCGGCGCTGGGACTGCTGGCCCACGACGACGCCGAGGACGTCTACACCCGGTCCTCCGCCGACCTGCGGGCCCTGATCCAGATCTCCATGGGCGGCTGGTGCGCCGAGGAGCTGTTCTTCGGTGATACCTCGACCGGCCCGGCCTCGGACCTGGCCGCCGCCACCCGCCTGGCCGCCCAGATGGTCGGCGCCGCGGGCATGACCGGCTCCCTGGTCTCCCTGGCGGCCACGGGCAAGGACATCGTCGAGGCGGTCGTCGGCGACACCGCCGCCCGCGAACAGCTGGAGCGGGTCCTGACCGACGCCCGCGACGCGGTCCGCGTCCTACTGGCCGACAACCGCGACCTGGTCGAAGCCCTGCGCGACGCCCTGCTGGACCGTTACGAGCTGGTCGGCCCGGAGATCACCGAGGTGCTGTACCTCGCCGTGGCCACCCGGGAACCGGTGGCCGTCTGACCAGCCTGCAGCGGCAAGGGCGGGCCTGCTCTACGTCGCGGACGAGGCGTACGCCGAGAAGAGCGGCACCGATCCGGACGAGGCCAGAGGTCTTCAGGAACGTCACCGCCGGAGCCGACCTCCAGCGCACCTACCCAGAACTGGTCGCCGATATCGTCGCCATCCGGTAAGCCTGGTTCACGCCGGCTGGGCGTCGAGGTAGGCGGCGATAGCGTCCCGTACGACGTCGGACTCGCGGCGGTGCTGGCTGGCAGCCAGGCGACGCACACCGTCCTTGATCTCGCGTGGCACCCGGGCACGCAGGACCGGTGAGGGGCCGCCGTGCTGGGGTCCGGGCGGCCGGCCGAGCGTCACCTGGATGGCCTCGGCGAAGGTGGTGGTGCCGGTAGCCTCGAAGATGAGCCTCGCCCCCAGGCCGGGGTCCTGGTCAGCACGGATCAGGGTGGTCGGGTCTGCCTTGAGCCGACCTGACTCGAGGTCGGCGATGATCTGGTCGTAGTAGGCCTGGTCGTGGGCCTCGTCGTCGTAGTCCTGGTCGCTGGTCATCGTCATCCTCCGTCCTGGACCATCCATCTGAACTTGTCGGTGAGTTCCATCGCGTGGAACACCACGACCGTACGGGGCGGCCTGATCTCCACGATCACCTCGATGTACCGGTCGGTCTGCGGATGCGGGTGGCCGACAAAGACTGTCGCATCGGAGTACCCATCGCGGCCCGGGGTCGTCGACGTGCTGGTGTAGTGCCTGATCGCCCACATCGCGTCCTCGTGTGACACGCCGTGATCGTCAGCCGATGAAACGAACAGCACCCCCATGCCGAAACTGTAGCACAGATACCTGCGACCTCGGAGCGGTCGGGGTGGAACGAGCCGAGGGGCGGGAGGGTTGAGCCCAGGAGACTCAAGTTCGGGCGGGTCGGGTTGCAATCAGACCGGAGTTGGGTTCAGACTTGAGTCGGGCGGGCTCAAGGCTCCGCACAGGACAGGTACTCGGGGGTTGCCCCCAGAAGGAAGGCACAGGCACATGGCACGAGTCGTCGGGATCGACCTCGGCACCACCAACTCCGCCGTCGCGACGCTGGAGGGCGGTGAGCCCACCGTCGTCGCCAACGCCGAGGGGGCGCGCACCACACCGTCGGTCGTCGCGTTCTCCAAGACCGGGGAGGTCCTGGTCGGCGAGATCGCCAAGCGGCAGGCCGTCACCAACGTGGACCGCACCATCACCTCGGTCAAGCGCCACATGGGTCTGGACTGGAAGTGCGAGATCGACGGCAAGACCTACACCGCACAGGAGATCAGCGCCCGGGTGCTGGGCAAGCTCAAGCGCGACGCCGAGGCCTACCTGGGCGAACCGGTGACCGACGCCGTCATCACCGTCCCGGCCTACTTCTCCGACTCCCAGCGCCAGGCCACCAAGGACGCCGGCACCATCGCCGGGCTGAACGTGCTGCGGATCATCAACGAGCCGACCGCCGCCGCCCTGGCCTACGGGCTGGAGCGCGGCAAGGAGGACGAGCTGATCCTGGTGTTCGACCTGGGCGGCGGCACCTTCGACGTGTCCCTGCTGGAGGTGGGCAAGGACGACGACGGTTTCTCCACCATCGAGGTGCGAGCCACCTCGGGCGACAACCACCTGGGCGGCGACGACTGGGACAACCGGATCGTCGACTTCCTGGTCACCGAGGTGAAGAACGGCTACGGCCAGGACCTGTCCAAGGACAAGGTGGCGCTGCAGCGGCTGCGCGAGGCCGCCGAACAGGCCAAGAAAGAGCTGTCGTCGGCCACCTCCACCAACATCTCCATGCAGTACCTCGGGATGAGCGAGAACGGCCCGATCCACCTGGACACCAAGCTGACCCGGGCCCAGTTCCAGGAGATGACGCGTGACCTGCTGGACCGCACCCGGGCGCCGTTCGCCTCGGTGATCCGCGACGCCGGGATCTCCGTGGCCGATATCGACCACGTCGTGCTGGTCGGCGGTTCGACCCGGATGCCCGCGGTGACCGACCTGGTCAAGGAGCTGACCGGCAAGGACCCCAACAAGGGTGTCAACCCGGACGAGGTCGTGGCCGTCGGTGCCGCGCTGCAGGGCGGCGTGATGAAGGGCGACCGCAAGGACGTCCTGCTCATCGACGTGACGCCCCTGTCCCTGGGCATCGAGACCAAGGGCGGGGTGATGACCAAGCTGATCGAGCGCAACACGGCCATCCCGACCAAGCGGTCCGAGATCTTCTCCACCGCGGACGACAACCAGCCGTCGGTCAGCATCCAGGTGTTCCAGGGCGAGCGCGAGTTCACCGCCGACAACAAGCAGCTGGGCACCTTCGACCTGACCGGTATCGCCCCCGCCCCGCGCGGCGTGCCCCAGATCGAGGTCACCTTCGATATCGACGCCAACGGTATCGTGCACGTCTCGGCCAAGGACCGGGGCACCGGCAAGGAGCAGTCGATGACCATCACCGGCGGTTCGGCCCTGCCGAAGGACGAGATCGACCGGATGGTGGCCGAGGCCGAGGCCCACGCCGCCGAGGACGCCAAGCGTCGTGAGGAGGCCGATGTCCGCAACGGTGCCGAGCAGGCCGTCTACACCAGCGAGAAAGCCCTGAGCGAGAACGACGACAAGCTGCCCGACGACGTGAAGTCCGAGGTGCGGGCCGCTATCGACGACCTCAAGGCCTCGCTGGACGCCGACGACTCCGCCGAGACGATCAAGACCAAGCACAGCACGCTGGTCGCGGCCAGCCAGAAGATCGGCCAGGCCGTGTACGCCCAGTCCGAGAAAGACGGCGCGTCCACCGGTCCGGACTACGGGACGCCCGGGTCGCAGCCCGCTGACGACGACGTGGTGGACGCCGAGATCGTCGACGAGGACGAGACCAAATGACGCTCCCGGACGACGGAGAGGAACCCCGGATCGTCGACCGCCGCAAGATCGACCCCCGGACCGGCGAGGTCCGCGCGCCGGACACCGACGCCGTGCCGACCGAGACAGCCCCGGACGACGCGCCGGGCCTCGAACCGGACGCGGCGACGCTGGCCGCTGAACGTCTCGACCAGCTCCAGCGGGTCTCGGCCGACTACGTCAACCTGCAGAACCAGTACGCCGCGTTCGTCCGACGGTCCAAGACCGAGGCGCTGGCGGCGTACGAGCAGGGCATCGCGGCGCTGGCCGAAGGGCTGATCCCGGTGCTGGACGATATCGAGCTGGCCCGGCAGCACGGCGACCTGGTCGGCCCGTTCGCGTCCATCGCGGAGAAGACCGAGCAGATCCTCGAGCACTTCTCGGTGGTGCGGTACGGGAAAGCGGGCGAACCGTTCGACCCGGCAGTGCACGAGGCCCTGATGCACGGCCACAGCGCCGATGTCGCGGGGCCGACCGTGCAGCAGGTGCTCCAGCCTGGTTACCTAGCCGGGGAACGGGTGCTGCGGGCGGCCCGGGTCGCCGTCGTCGACCTCCAGCCCGACGACGCCCAGCCGGACGAGACCCGCTCCGGTACCCAGATCGACGACATGCTGTGACGATCGAGCAGCTGTTGCTGCGGCCTGGTGGGCCGGACCTGGCCGGTCCGGCCCACCAGGCCGCAACGGGCACCACGACACGAAGGGAGGCGCCGTGACCGGTCAGGACTGGTTGTCGAAAGACTTCTACGCCATGCTCGGCGTCCCCAGGGACGCCGACGCGAACACCGTCAAGAAGGCGTACCGGAAGAAGGCCCGCCAGCTGCACCCGGACCAGAACCCGGGCGACGCCCGCGCCGAGGAGCAGTTCAAGGACATCGGCGAGGCCTACGCGGTGCTGTCCGACCCCGAGCAGCGCCAGCGCTACGACGAGCTGCGCACCCTGGGCGGCGGCGCCCGGTTCACCGCCAGCGGCGCCGGTGGCGGAGCCGGTTTCGAGGACCTGCTCGGCGGGATGTTCGGCCCCGGGTCCCGGGTCCGGTTCTCGACCGGTGCGCCGGGCCCCGGCCCCGCGGGCGCCGGCGGGACCGGTTTCGAGGACCTGCTCGGCGGCCTGTTCGGCCAGCACACGCCCCGCGACGTCCCTGGCGGACGGGGCCGCGGCGGACGCCAGGGCGCGGACCTGACCGCGTCGACGTCGCTGCCGTTCCGCACCGCTGCGGCCGGGCACACCGTGTCGCTGAACGTCGAGGGTCGCACCGTCAACGCCCGCGTCCCCGCCGGGGTGCGCGACGGGCAGAAGATCCGGCTGCGCGGCAAGGGCCGCCCCGGCGACCCGCCCGGCGACCTGGTCATCGAGGTGCGCGTGGAACCGCACCCGGTGTTCACCACGGACGGCGACCACCTGCGGGTCACCGTGCCGGTGGCGTTCGACGAGGCCGTGCTCGGCGCCCAGGTGGACGTGCCCACCCTCGACGGGACGACGGTCAAGGTCAAGGTGCCCGCCGGGACCCCGTCGGGCCGCACCCTGCGGGTCAAGGGCCGGGGTCTGACCACCGCGAAGGGCACCGGCGACCTGCTGGTCACCGTTCAGGTGGTGGTACCGCAGAAGCTGACCGGTGCGGCCCGGGACGCGGTGCAGGCCTTCGCCGCAGCCACGGAGGGCGAAGACCCCCGGGCCGACCTCTACGCGGCCGCCCGCCAGTGAGACGGCGGAGCGAGACGATCTGGCAGCGGGTCCAGACGTCGAGGGAGCGGAACGTGCGCGGCGACGGACCAGACGAGGACACCCCGGTGTTCGCCATCTCCGTCGCCGCCCAGATGGCCGGGATGCACCCGCAGACGCTGCGCCAGTACGACCGGCTCGGCCTGGTCTGCCCCGGCCGCACCCGGGGGCGAGGGCGGCGCTACTCCGCCCGGGACGTCGCCACGCTGCGCGAGATCCAGCGGCTGTCCCAGGACGAGGGCGTCAACCTCGCCGGGATCAAGCAGATCCTCGCACTGGTCGACGAGGTCCGGGCCCTGCGCCGCCAGGTGCAGTCGCTGCGCGACCTGCTCGACCCTGGCGGACGGGTGTTCGCCGCGTCGGCCTCCGGCGACGTCGAGGCCGTGCGGCCCAAGGCCCGCCCCCGTCCGGGTGCCGCTGGCGCACAGCTGGTGCCCTGGATCCCGCGCCAGCTCACCCTCGTCCGGCGCGACCGCCGCCCGTCCTGACCCGGTCGACCGTCAGGCCGACGGGGCGTGGTCGCCGTAGGCGGAGACGCACAGGTAGCGGCACGGCAGCCGCACCATCTCCACGGGACCGTGCGGACCCTCGCCGTCGAACTGCAGGGCGTCCCCGGGTCGCAGGGTGTAGCGCGCCTCGCCGTGGGCGTAGATCATCGTGCCCTCCAGCATGTAGAGGAACTCGGTGCCCGGGTGCTGGAACAGCTGGAACGGCTCGGAATCCTCGGTCAGGGTGACCAGGAGGGCGTCCATCCGTCGGTGCTGGCCGCCCAGGGCGCCGAGCAGCTCGAACTGGTAGTGCTGCTGCGAACCGCGGCGCACGGCCTGCGCCCCGTGGCCGGAGGGCACGAAGGCCGACTCGCGCTCGGAGTCGACACCCCGGAACAGCGCGGTGACCGGTACGTCCAGTCCCCTGGCCAGGCGAGACAGCGTGGTCAGGGAGCACGATGTCTGCGCGTTCTCGATCTTGGACAGCATGGCCTTGGACACACCGATGCGTTCGGCGGCCTCGGCCACAGAGAGTCCCGCCGCCAGGCGGTAGGCACGAGCTTGACGTGCGATAGAACGTTCCAGATCGCCCTCGGCGGGGCCGCTCTGGCCGCCCGGAAGGCGCGATGTTTCGTCGGGCGGGTTGGCGCCATTGCCAGATCTCACTGGGACATCATGCCCTGTCGGACAGGCGGACGACACCACACCCCGGCTGCCAGAAATCCACCGCGCCACCATCGATAGGCGGTGACCACCCCCGTGGTACTTGTGGGTCACAGACAAGCCTATCCGGCCACCTCGGATAGGCTACGACCACCACCCAGAAACCACCGGTGGGTCTCTGACAAGCAGCGTAACGATTACTGAACACAGGCGATCGGCCTGTGACAGCCACGGCGAGAGTGGTACCTCGTCAGGCCGTCCGACCGTGACCCGACCGGCCCGGAAAAGCCCAGCAAGATATCGGGCCGTACCAGGTGCATCACCCGGACGGCGCAGCGTTCCCGCCGGTCTGGCGCGGACCGGTCGAGACCCGGTCGGGGCGGAGCGTCTCGCACTACCGGACGCGTCGAGGTGGCTCGCGCGACCTGCCGGGCCGATCAGGGGTGCCCACGGCCAACTGGCTCCGAGGACCAGCGCGGCGGGCTACAGTGGTCGGTATGGAAGGGGCTGGTCGTCGTGGCTGATCGGATCGCGGTCGACGCGAACGCACTAGTCCACCATGCCGTCCGGGTCGAACGGGTGAGCGACGACGTACGGGCGGCCACCGACACCGCCCGGCGGTCCGTCCTGGGGACCGACGCGCTGGGTCCGCTGTGCTCGTTCCTGCTGCTGCCCACCCAGGACGCGGCGACGGTCGCGCAGGCAACGATCACGTCGGCGTCGACGATGGTCGAGTGGACCGGACAGCGGGCCCGGGTCTGGGCGCAGCACGCCGCGGACGCCGAGCAGCGGGCGCTGGACAGGCTCCGGACGCTGCACGCCAGCCTGGTCTGAACCGACCGATCCGAGACGGAGCAGGTCAGACCAGGGCGTGCCCGAGCACCCGGCCGAACCCCTGCACCTGGGCCGTGGCCAGGATCTGCGCGTCGGACGCCGTCCAGGTGTGCGTGCTCGGATCGGCGTCACGCACCTGGACGAAGCCGAACCGGTCCGCCGAGTACACCGTGCCGCCCGCCTGGAGCACCCCGGACAGCAGACCGGTGTCCTCGCCACAGCCCACCGGCGGAAAACCGACCTCGGCCAGGACCGCGCGACGGGCGACGACGGTCGGCCCGGCGACGAAGTGGCTGAACCGGTGCTCGTGCGCGCCGAACCGCAGCGCCAGCACGTCCGTACCAGCCAGGTAGACGAAGTGGGCGTGCTTGCCGACCACGTCAGCGCCCGAGTAGCCCATGGCGGCCAGCTGGTCGAACAGGTAGTGCTCGCCATACACGTCGTCGTCGTCGATCTTCGCCACGACTGGTGCGTCCGCCGCGCCGACCCCCCGGTTCAGGCACTCGCCGAGCGGTACGTCGGCGTCGACGTGCAGCACCACGGCGTCGGCCAGCCCACCGTCCTTGGCGGCCCGGAGCACCGCGTCGTCGTCCACGTCCCAGCCGTGCGCCACGAACACCAGCTGGACCTGCACGTTGCGCTGCGCGGCCAGGGTGGCCAGCACCGGCTCCAGGCGGTGCGGCCGGTTCGAGGCCACCAGCGCGGTCACCGCCCGGGGGCCCGCCGTCATCCGGTGCCCAGGGATACCGGCAACGTCGAGCACCTGATCGGCCCGGTGGGCGTAGGTGTGCGCCGCCCAGACCTGGCGCTGCGCCCGGTGCACCATCCGGTCGCGCAGCTCGGGGTTGGCCACCAGGGCCCGCAGCGTCGCCTCGGCCTCCTCGGGCGTCCCCACCTGGGCGACCTCGTCCGCACCGAACGTCGCGCTGATCGCCGGGCTGGGCGTGGACACCACGGCGGTGCCCGACGCAGTGATCTCGTACACCCGCCGGGCGCACATCGTCGACGAGCCGACCACCGTGTTGACGTTGCAGAACACCTTGTACGCCCGGTAGGCGGCCAGCATGCGCGGGTAGTCCAGCCGACCGACGACGTGCTGGTCCAGCGGCACCGGGAACTGGTACCGGTCGTCGCCGCCGAGCTGGCGGGAGAAGATCTCCAGCCCGTGCTCCATCCGCTTCCCGGCCCGGGCCGCCGCGCCCAGCAGCAGGTCCATCTGGGCCCGGCGCTCGGCGTGCCGGTGCGCGAAGTACATCCCGGCGAAGGCCACGTCCCGCTCGGCGTAGCCCGGACCGGTGCGCACCGGATGGTGCACCGCAGGCTGCGCGGCGAACGGCAGCACCCCGACCCGGTGGTGGCCCAGCCGGGCCCGGTAGGCCTCGACCAGATCGCCGTCAGTGGTCAGGACGTGGTCGAACAGCAGCGCCGTGCCGAGGAAGTCCTCGTGGTGGACCGGGTCCTCCTTGTTCCAGAACACCGTCGGCACCTCGTGGGCGCGGCACCAGGCGAGCAGTGCGATCAGGGCCGGGCTGGGGGCGTTCGCACCGGTCAGCTGGTAGCGCCACGCCCCGCCGTTGCCCGCCCAGGCCGACTCCACGAACAGCAGCCGCACCCCGGCCATCTGCTGCTGCCACCGGTCCGGGGTCAGCGCCACCTGGGTCCACTCGTAGCCGAACGCCAGCGCGGAGAAGTCGTCCAGGATCACCGCGACCCGCAGACCGGCCCGCCGGGCCGGAGCGGGCGGCAACGGCCAGGGGGCGAACGTCAGGCCGTGACGGTCCGGCCGGGCCCGCACGTCACCGGCTTCCCCGCCAGCCCGCACCCGCTGCCGGTGCCGACGCAGCCCGGCCAGACCGCCGTGCCGCAGGTGCCACACCGCCCGACGCGCTGTCCCAAGATCCACGACCCCCACCCTGCCGGATCGAGCCGATCACGCAAGGGGTGGGAGGGTCCGGCGGTCTTTCCGCCCTGGGTGGGCGGAGCGGGTGGTGTGCCGACGACGCAGTCCCTCGCCCGGCTAGGCTCGGGTCACGACCGGGCCGGCACACCCCACCAGGCGTCCCACCGGGCGGCGACCGTGGCGAACGCGTCGTCGTCCAGACCGTAGGTGGACAGCACCACGTCGATCCGGCCGTTGGCCTCGTGCGCGACCGACGGGCGCTCCAGCACCACCAGCAGCGCGTCGGACGGCCCGTGCAGGCGCAGGCCGAACTGCAGCTCGGTGCGGTAGACCAGCCGCCCGCCGACGTGCACCCCGTCGGGGCGTACCGCCTCCAGGTGACCGTGCACCGGGAGCCCGCGCACCCCGTGCAGACCCACCCGGTCCAGCAGCCGGTCCTGGCGCGGCCCGGCGTCCAGGCCGACCGCCGACCAGGTGCGCCGCTCCTCACCCGGGTGCACCGCCAGCGCGAACTCCAGCTGGTGGATATCGGCGACCCACTTCTCGTCCACCGGGTCGCGCACCCCGTCGTAGTGGGACAGGCCGTCGTGGCTGGGCCGTTCCACCGTGACCGTGGTGCGGTGCGAGTCGCCGGTAGGCGACAGCCGCACCGCCGTCCCGTCCGGCCACTCCAGCTCGCGGCGCAGCCCGTCCGCCAGGGTGCGCACCGTGGAACCGAACACCCGGTCGATCTCGGCAGGCAGACCGTCGTGGTCGTAGCCGTACCAGCGTCGGATCAGCTCCGGGCGGCGCAGGTGCGCCCAGGCCGTGTCAGAGTCAGCCGCCAGGTCCAGCGTCTGGATGCGGCGCCGATCGAGCGTCATCGCTACTCACCTCACCCTCTGCCGGGAGCCTACGCCCAGCGCCCGGCCACGGCTAGGGGGCAAACGTCGCAACCAGGAGCGTCCCCCTGTCGGCGGATCTCCCCGGACGCCTCCATCAGCCCGTCGTGCGGGCGACGGCGGCCCGGTCCACCCGCAGGAGCACCTCACCGGTCGGGGTGACGCCGACCGGGGCCCACGCGGTGACCTCGCCCACGTCCGCGACGACGACGGTCACCTCGGTACGACCGCGCCGGTGGGCGGCGCGGACCACCTGGCCGCGCAGCGGACCGGCCGGGTCGAGCACCAGGGCGCCCGGGGCCAGGGCCAGCTCGCCACCAGAACCGGACAGGTCGAAGAGCCCGGCCACCGGGGCGTCCGCGGCGACGAACGCCTGGTAGCCCAGGAAGGTCGCGACCTGCCGGGACACCGGGAACCGCCACAGGCGGTCCGGGGTGTCGACCTGGAGGATACGGCCGGAGGCCATGACCGCGACCCGGTCGGCGACGGCGAACGCCTCGTCCTGGTCGTGGGTGACGAACACCGCGGTGGCGCCGGTGGTGGTCAGGACGCGGCGCAGATCGTCGGCCAGGCGTTCGCGCAGCACCCGGTCCAGGGCGGACAGCGGCTCGTCCAGCAGCAGCAGCCGAGGCCGCGGCGCCAACGACCGGGCCAGGGCCACGCGCTGCCGCTCCCCGCCGGACAGCGACGCCACGTCCCGGTGGGCCGTCCCCGGCAGCCCGACCAGGTCCAGCAGCTCGGTCACCCGCCGGGCCCGCTCGGCCCGTCGCTCCCGGGGCCGGGCCGTCCGACCCCGGGCCACGCCGTACCCGACGTTGCCCGCCACGTCCCGGTGCGCGAACAGCTGCCCGTCCTGGAACAGCAGACCGAAGCCGCGCCGGTGGACTGGCACCCCGGCCAGGTCGGCCCCGTCCCAGGTCACCGCGCCCCCCGCCAGCGGTTCCAACCCCGCCACCGCCCGCAGCAGCGACGACTTGCCGCACCCCGACGGGCCCAGCAGCGCCAGCACCTGCCCGCACGGCACGGCCAGCGAGACCCCGTCCACGGCGGTCACGTCGCCGTACCGGACAGCAACGTCCCGCAGACCCAGCCCCGAGCCTGTCATCTGCTCTCTCCTCACCATGTCGCACCGACCGTCCGGGCGCGCAGATGCTCGAAGACGGCCACCGCGGCGGCCGACAGGGCCGCCAGCAGCACCGCGGCGGCCAGGGCCTGGCCGGACGACTCCAGGCCGGGGCGACCGATCAGGCGGAACACCACCACCGGCAGGGTCGGCTGGTCGGGCCGGGCCAGGAACGACGTGGCCCCGAACTCACCCAGTGACACGGCGAACGCGAACCCGGCGGCCAGGCCCAGGGCACGCAGCCCGGCCGGGGCGTCCACCGTGGCCAGCACCCGACCCGGCGGTGCCCCCAGGGTGGCCGCGGCCTCGCGCTGGCGGGGGTCGACAGCCCGCAGCACCGGCAGCACCGTGCGCACCACCAGCGGTACCGCGACCGTGGCCTGGGCCACCGGGACCAGCAGCGGGTGCCCCCGCAGGTCCACAGGAAGACCGAACGGGTGGTGCATGCTCAGCAGCAGCCCGAACCCGACGGTCACCGCCGAGACCCCCAGCGGCGCCATGACCAGAGCGTCGAACCCGGCGAGCAGCCGCCGGGCCGCGGTGCGGGCCGGTCGGCGGGACAGCACCACGGCCAGCAGCCCGCCGACCAGCAGAGCCAGCCCGGTGGCGTCCACCGCGACCCGCAGGGACGTGACGGCGGCGTCCAGCGCACTGGTCGAGCCCAGCCCCGGTGCGGGCCGGGCCAGCGCGGCGTAGTGGTCCAGCCCCCAGCCGTCGCCCACCCGCAACGACCGCGCCACCAGCGCCAGGATCGGCAGGGCCAACCAGCACACCACCACCCCGGTCACGACCGCCGCCAGCGCTGATCCCCCTGGTCGGCGCGCGAGGTGCGAGCCGCCGCGCGAGGTGCGTGAGCCCGCACCTCGCACCGGGTCGGGCTGAGCCAGGGGCAGGGCGCGTTCCCGGGCGGCGCGGGCCCGGGCGGCCACCGCCAGGACGGCCGCGACCACAACCAGCTGGGTGACGGACAGCACCGCCGCCGCCCGCAGGTTGAGGAACTGGGTGGTCTGGAGGTAGATCTCGGTCTCCACGGTGCCGAACCGGGGGCCGCCCAGCACCAGCACCGTGCCGAACGACGTCGCCGAGAACAGGAACACCAGGGCGGCGGCCGCGGCGACAGCCGGGGTCAGGGCGGGCAGCGTCACCGTCGCGAACACCCGGACGCTCGACGCACCCAGCGCCCGGGCGGCCTGCTCGGCCCGTGGGTCCAGCCGCTCCCACAGCCCGCCGACCCCGCGCACCACCACCGAGTAGTTGAAGAACGACAGCGCCGCGACGATCCCCACCAGCGTGTGGTCCAGCCCCAGGAACCCCAGCGGTCCCGACGGCTGCAGCAAAGCCCGGAACGCCACCCCCACCACCACGGTGGGCAGCACGAACGGCACGGTGACAAAAGCCCGCAGCGCCGTCCGGCCCCGGAACGGCCCCGCCCGGTACAGGGTGTGCGCACCAGGCACCCCCAGCACGACGCACACCACCGTCGTCAGCCCGGCCTGGAGCAGCGTCAGCCCGACGACCCGCCAGGTGCGCGGCCGGGAGAACACCTCGCCGAACCCGCCCAGGTCCAGCGCCCCGTCCGCCACGAACCCACGCCCGACCATCACCGCCACCGGCCAGGCGAAGAACACCGCCAGGAAGACCAGCGGCAGCCCGGCGGCCAGGCCCCAGCCGAGGGCGTGCCTGGCGGCGGTCAGCCGATGTCGAGGTCGGTCCACTGGGTCAGCCACTGCTCGCGGTGGGCGGTGATATCGGCGGGGTCGACGGTGAACGGGTCGGTCGCCAGCGGGGCCCAGGCCACCCAGGCCGGCGGCAGCGTCACCGACGTGCTCACCGGGTACATGTACATCGTCTGCGGGATGTCTTGCTGGACGGCGTCCGACAGCAGGAAGTCCACCAGGGCGGCGGCCCCGTCCGGGTTCTTGGCGCCGGTCAGCACCCCGGCGTACTCGGTCTGCCGGAAGCAGGTGCCGAGCAGGGCGGCCGTTGTCGGTTCGGTGCTGCCGTCAGGGACGGTGAACGGCGGGGACGTGTCGTACGACAGCACGACCGGCCGGTCGCCGTTGCCGCCGCCCGCGGTGAAAGCGCTGGTGTAGGCGTCGGACCAGTCCGCGGCGATCTGCACGTCGTTGGCGTCCAGGTCCTTCCAGTACTGCTGCCAGCCGTCGCCCTTGGCGCCGACGGTGGCCAGCAGGAACGCGAAACCGGGCGACGACGTCGCCGGGTTGGGCGTGACGAACAGGCCCCGGTACTCCGGCCGGGTCAGATCGTCCAGGGTGACCGGGGGTGTCAGGTCGCGGGCGGCGAACCAGGTGGTGTCGACGTTGACGCACACGTCGCCGTAGTCGACGGCGACGAGCCGACCGTCATCACCGGGCAGCGCATGGGCCTTGGCATCGGCCAGGGCCGGGGCGCTCAGACCCTCGACCGGGGCGATGACGCCCTCGTCCAGCGCCCGCGTCGCGAAGGTGTTGTCGATGCCGAACACCGCGTCGCCCAGCGGTGCGCCCTTGGTCAGCACCAGCCGGTTGACCAGCGACCCGGTATCGCCCAGGGTGACGACCTGGACCTTCAGCCCGGTCTGGGCCGTGAACTGGGCCAGCACGTCGTCGGGTACCCCGAACGAGTCGTGGGTGACCAGGGTGACGGTGCCCGCAGCCGACGGGTCGTCCGACCCGGTACCGACCGCCGAGCAACCGGCGACGCCGAGGGCCAGTCCCAGTCCCAGCGCTGCGGCCAGCACCCGGGGGCGTGATATGCGAACCATGTCTCCTCCTTGTTCCAGGAGGGGTCCCGTGCCGCTCCCCAGCGGAGCACCACGGGGAGAGAAAGCCCGACTCCCTACGCCGGTACGACCCGGATCAGGTTCGAGGGTCTGCGGTTGACCCGCACTCTCAGCGTCCTGGGCTCCGCTCACCAGCTGCGGACCCCGACGCTCCCCTGTCGTTCGCCCCCGATCCTACGCCACCCGGCCCGTGCCCCCGGCCCGGAACCGGTTCACTCGGCAGAGCAGCTGAGCTGCCAGATGATGCCGAACCGGTCGCGGACCATCCCGTACTGCTCGGAGAAGAAGGTGCGGCCCAGGGGCATGAGCACCTGACCGCCGTCGGACAGGCGCCGGTAGGCCTGTTCGATCTCCTCGGGATCGGTGCTGCCGAAGGTCAGCGCGATATTGTTGCCCGGGACGTACTGGGTGCCGGTCGGGTCGTAGGGGCAGTCGGAGAACATCAGGACGTGCCCGCCGACGGGCAGCCCCGCGTACAGGATGCGGTCGCGGTCTTCGGGGGCGACAGCGTCGGCCTCCGGGTTGTCCGCGTAGGTCATCAGCGCCGTCGGGGTGGTGTCGAACACCGTGCCGTAGAAGGCGACCGCGTCACGGCACTGACCGTCGAAACTCACGAACACGTCGAGCGACATGCCCCTATCGTGCCCCCCGCCGCGCGCCCTGACCAGCCCCCGCCGTCCCTGCGCTGACCCCAGTTCGAGGGTTCCACGCCGATCAGGCGGTTGGAACCGCCTGATCGGCGTGGAGTCCTCGAACCGAGACACCCTTATCGGCCCACAAGTGGGAGGGAGTCGCGCTGCGCCACCAGGCCACTGTCGGGCATTAGGACGCCGACTTCGAGCTGATCAGCCTGGCCCCCGGCCCGGGACGAGCCCGCGCCCCGGCGGGTTTCGACACGAGCGCGGCAAAAGGAGAGACTATGGCGGTGACGGTCTACCGCCTGGGTACCCGAGGGTCGGCGCTGGCAACTACCCAGTCTGGGCACGTCGCCCAGGCGCTGGGCGATCTGGGGGTGGTGTGCCAGCTGGTCGTGGTCCGCACCACCGGTGACGTCAACCGGGCCTCGCTGGCCCAGATGGGCGGCACCGGGGTGTTCGCCGCCGAGCTGCGCGCGGCCCTCCTGGCCGGGGACTGCGACCTAGCGGTGCACTCCCTCAAGGACCTGCCGGTGGCCCAGCCGGACGGGCTCGTCATCGCGGCAGTCCCGGTCCGGGTGGACCCGTCGGACGTGCTGTGCGCCGCCGACGGCGCCAGGCTGGCCGACCTGCCACCCGGGGCCAAGGTCGGCACCGGGTCACCGCGCCGCGCCGCCCAGCTGGCCGACCGTCGTCCTGACCTGGACATCCGCGATCTGCGGGGCAATGTGGACACCCGGTTGGCCCGGGTGCACGGCCCGGACGCCGACCTGGACGCGGTGGTGCTGGCCCGGGCCGGGCTGGAACGTCTGGGTCGGCTCGAGGTCGTGACCGAGGTGCTGGACCTGCTGCCCGCCCCCGGTCAGGGCGCCCTGGCCGTGGAGGTCCGCACCGCCGACGACACCCCCCTGACCCAGGCCGTCCGGGCTCTGGACCACCCGGCGAGCCGTCAGGCTGTGGTGGCCGAACGGGCGGTGCTGGGACGGCTGGGCGCGGGCTGCTCGGCCCCCGTCGGCGCCCTGGCCCGGCGGGACGGCACCGGACTGAGGCTCACTGCGGTGCTCGGCACCAGCTCGGGCCTGATCACCCGCACCGCGGCAGTGCCCGATTCTGGGCCCGACTCTGGACCCGACCCGGCCGCGGCCGAGGCCCTGGGCGTCCGCGTCGCCGACGATCTGCTGGCAGCCGCCCGATGACCACCCCGCCCGTCCCTGACCAGCCCGGACGTCGTCCGCGCGCGCCAGGCGACGGGCTGGCCGACCGGACCGTGCTGGTCGTCGGGACGGCCCACACCACCGCCCGGGCCGCGGTGCTGCTGTCCGCCGCGGGGGCTTCGCCGCTGCCGGTCGCTGTCATCGCCACCGTCCCGGTGACCGGGCCCGAGGTGGACCAGGCCTGCGCCGCGCTGTGCGCCGGACGGTACGGCTGGCTGGTCATCACCAGCTCGGCCGCGTGGCGGGCGCTGCGCCGCCGACCCGGTCTCCTGGAGCGGACGACCGCACCGACCAACCGGGTCCGGCTGGCCGTCGTCGGACCGGCCACCGCCGACGCGGTCCGGGCCGACGGTATCGACCCGCTGGTCCCCGAGGCGGCCCGGGGCGCCGCTGTGCTGGTCGACGCGGTGGTCGCCGCGGTCCGGGCCGAGACCGACGACCTGACGGGTCCGGACGCCCCCGACGGCGTCGGTGCGACGCCGCGGGTGCTGTTCGCGGGCGGCGACCTGGCCGCCACCACCCTGACCGACGGGCTGCGGACCGCCGGGCTGGCGGTGGACGACGTGGTCGTCTACCGGACGGTGCCGGTCACCGACCTGCCCGCCGAGGCGGTCCGGGCCTGGCGCTCCGGCGCGGTGGACGATGTCGTGCTGACCTCCCCCAGCGCCGTCGAAGGCCTGCTCACGGGGCTCGGTCCCCCCA
Organism: Micrococcales bacterium; assembly: GCA_009777345.1. Taxonomy (GTDB): domain Bacteria; phylum Actinomycetota; class Actinomycetes; order Actinomycetales; family Cellulomonadaceae; genus Cellulomonas. The sequence goes on from WRMB01000031.1 coordinate 44,320, forward strand.
CGCAGGACCGTCGGCTGCGGGTCGCCGCGATCGGCGACACCACCGCGGCGGCCGCCGCCGCCGCGGGCCTGCGGGTGGACGTGGTGGGCGACGCCAGCCTGCCCGGCCCGGTCCGGGTGCCCGCCCCCCCCCCCCCCCCCGCCCCCCCCCCCCCCCCCGCGGCCCGCCTCCC